>DAOWGR010000057.1 GCA_030637365.1 Elusimicrobiota bacterium | reverse complement strand
AATTTCCCGCTTTTTTATTAAGAAAAGCGGCAAGCTGTTTCACCAGCACCGGACAATCCGGCTCTTTGATAAGCGGCATCAAAGAAATTGCCACTTTCTCGGGATTTTTAGCTTTACTATAGCCTATGGCGGCAAGCATGGTTAAATATTTCCACTCTTTCGGCAAATATTCAAGCGCCGCGTTCAAAAGTTTTATCGCGTGTTCCGGTTGATTAAGATTAAAGGCGAGACAAGCGGACGAATAAAGCACGGCATTCTTAAAATAAGGATCAAGTTGAATTATATGCTCCGACATTAAAAAAAAATATGGATATTTTCCGCCGCCATAAGCTTTGGATTGCTCAAATGTCATTGGTTTATAAATGGATACGCCGTCCTCGGATGTGCCGTAATACTGCATTAAGCGAACAAACCATATATCCGCGAATAATCTTCGCATGCCCAGATTTAAAGCCAAAGCGTCCCCGGCCGAACTTGTCTTAAACGCTTTTATCCGATTTGGGGGAGGAAAAAAAAGCTTATAATCCCGCCATATATAAAAAGAAATTGATGCGAATATCACGCAAGAAACCGCGATTGGCGCGTATCTTCGTATCAGTATAATAATGCTTAGTTTCATTAGAATTCTTTTTTTCTAAAAATAAAAGCGGAGAAACTGAATGTCGCCAATACCCACGCGAATAAATATATCACCGGCTTAAAATTATCAATATGAGCGATTAATCCGCTGTCATAATAATCTTTAAGATTATATATTTGAAAATTCGGAATAAGAAAATATGACAGTTTAAAAAATATTTGAGATATTCCTTGAGTTTTTTCAATCAGAAATTTTGTTTCGGGAGCAAAATGTCCCAATGTCCAAAGCATAATGGATATGATAACCGTGGTAATAACGGATGTTGAAACAAATGATAAAAAAACCGTTATGGAGCTTATAATGGCGAGCTTCATCCACATCAGCAAAAGAATATTGTGATAAAGAGGAGGATAAGCAAAGCCTCTGAATTTTAAAAGAATTAACTGAAAAGAACCCGCGAATAATAAAATCACGGCGGCTAAAGCGAATAAACTCAGCATTCTTCCCAATAAATACGCGTTTTTGGGAACCGGCCTTGAAAGAACGAGATATATGGTTTTTGATTTGAATTCTTCGGTTATGGATATGGCAGACATATAAATTATATAGACAAAAGCCATTAATTCCATTAATCCCAAACCAAAATCGGTCAAAACTCTAAATTCCTGATCCACCGCCATTACTCCGACCAAAAGCGACGCGTATATCGAAAAAAGAGAAAATATAATAAGAATGGCGAATATTTTGTTTTTACAATATTCTCTAAGCGAATGATTAAAAACAACCATAACTATTTTCATATATGCCAGCATTTTTTGATAAAACATAATCATCACCGTTTTCTTACTTCTTCTCCGCCTTTGATACTGTTAATAAAGATTTTTTCCAAACCGCCCGCTGTTTTCCACGCGTCACACTCTACTGTTTTTACAATTCCGCCTAAAGAAAGAATAATAACGCGATGACAAATTTTTTCAAGTTCGGATATGCTATGCGACGATAAAAAAACGGTTGTTCCCTCTTTATTTATTCCGGCTATTAAATTCCTAACATCATGAACGGCCAAAGGATCCAGTCCGCTGACAGGTTCATCCAAGATAAGCAGTTCCGGTTCATGCAAAACAGCTTGGGCCAATCCCAATCTCTGCATCATGCCCTTTGAATATTCCGAGATTTTCTTTGAGGTATGCCAGGTCAGACCTACTTTATCAATAACTTTATTGATTTTGCCTTTATACTCTTTAAACCCCGACAATTTGGCGTAATAAGTCAAAATTTCAATACATGTCATATAAGGGTAAAAATACGGCAGTTCGGGCAAGAAACCTATTTTTTGTTTTGCGCCGGAAAAAATCGGATTTATTCCGCCTATTAAAATTTCGCCGGAACTCGGAAAAATAAGTCCGGCAAGAAGCTTCATAACGGTTGTTTTACCGGCGCCGTTTAACCCCAGCAAACCCACTATCTCTCCTCTTTTTATGTCAAAATTAAAATTTTTAAGAGCAATATTCCTTCTGGAGGAACAAAACTGTTTTATCTTATAAATTTTGGAAATATTTGAAAATTCCGCGATAATTTCGTTTTTCATTCAATAATTTTCTCAACAAGTTTTTTCTTTCTTCTTAATTCGGATTCAATTTGAGAAATCGGAATATTGCCTTCTCTCAAAAATCGAGTGTGAAAATCTCTTAAGTCAAAATATTTTTCTTGGGCTCTTTTATAATATTTTCTCATTTTAAAAATACTGTCAGCGGCAAATATATACCCGAAACTCTCCGTCGGCGTATTGGAAATTTTCACAACTTCCGCCTTTGCCTGCCCCTCACTGAGACACAGCTTATCTTGAAAGAAATTAACAGCCTGGGAATAATCCATTTTTTTCTGATGCAAAGACGCGTCAACAAAAGCTCTGGCGGCGCGCAAAGCCTTAATATAAGCTCTCATAAAACCCGCCCAATAAGATGAATAAAAACCCATCTCTCCTGCAAGCAATTCACTGTAAGACGCCCAGCCGTTGGTGACAAGCGGCTGATGAGAAATCATTCTTATTTTTGACGGATTATTATGAGACGCTTCATAAGACTGAAGATGCAAGCCGGGCATCAAAGAATAAGCGACAAGAAGCTCAATAAGCGTATAATTAAAACCTCTTGCCATAACCTTGTCCAAGGCGGCCTTTGGCATTTTTTTAGGCGGAATATTGACATAGAGCTCCGCCACTCTCCTTGTATCCAAAACGAAAGGCGGCTGATAATAAACATAAGGCTTTACCGATTTCAAAAATCCCGGCATTTTTTTTATCAATAATCTCTGTTTGGGAAATCGCACCACTTTAAACTCGTCAAAATGCTGATAAGACCGCTCCAATTCATTCTGAAAAGCCGTTATAATGTCGTCTAAGTCCGGATGATCTTTGGGAATTTTTTTAAAAACAGCCCGCCATCCTTTCGCTTTATAAAGTATGGGATCTATCCGTTTTGCCTCGGCTTCAAATTCTTTAAAGCTTCTTTTGAAGGCCTTTTTGGAATATCCGTACATAGCGCCCGGAGTTTTATCCAAACCATGCCATCTCTCAAGATAAAAACCGTAAGTATACGCTCCGATTCTAAAATCGCCGTCGGCATTGGGCAAGATTTCTTTCTCCAAAAATTTTTTATAGCGTTCCAAGGAACCGCGAACCTTTTCTATCGCCTGATGCAATTGACCTTTTGAAAGGGGATCATAACGAGTATATCTCCTGAAAAGCGGAAGGAATTCATGTATACTCTCAATAGCATCCTCACTTTGAGAAATAGCTTCCTCCACCCATATTTTTGGCGGCCGAGAAATATTGCTCTCAGCTTCCAAAAGAATATTCGGAAACTGCTCCATTCTCTTCAAAGCGTTTGAAGCTCTGATATTATAATCGGCAAAATCCTTGATTAAAATCTCATATATGGAAATAAGGGGAGTAAGATAATATTGCGGCCTGTTTTTAAGCTTGTCCAAATGTTCAATATTATAAATATCAACTTCCAGCATGTGATCCAACAAATCATAATCAATTATCTTCTCTTTATGAAGAACATCTTTTTTAACTTTTTCCAAATTTGAACGCAATTTTTTGAAAGCTCTGAGCTGAAAATTCATCGTTTTGACATTTCTTCCGGTTAAAAGAGAATCGGAACCGTGAAGACCTAAAAAAGTCGCTCTTTCAGGATCATACATCTGTATTGTGGCCAAATATTGGCCGAATATTTCATTAAGCTTGGTATTTTCAAGAGTTCCTTGAATTTCTTGAGTGGTGAGAATATCCTCAAAGGCGCAAAACGATGGCTGAGATAAAAACAAAACCGCGAAAGAAATAATTAGTATTGATTTCACCTTACCACCTCTTTTGGCCGCACAGGATAGGCATAGCCTCTGATACGGCACTGCCATAGGCTTGTCATAATTCGACATTTCTGTCGAATTAACCCTACCACCCGCTTGCGAATCGTGAGATTCGCCTTTTGGCGAATAAGCGAGTGGTAGGGTAATTCGCTTTGCATGGCGTGATAAAAAAGGCGGTGGGGTCATCTTACGCTCCTGGTATAACAATACGAAAACTTGCCTGCTATCTCGCCTGCAACCCTGTTACCTGTTAGTCCGCTTCGCGGATTGCCGATTGGATAATACATAACTGAAAACTTCTTGTATCGTGGAAACCGGAATAAGACTCATTTTTTTCCGAATTTCATCCGGAATTTCTTCAAGGTCCTTCATATTGGACTTGGGATAAATGGCCGTCATAATATTTTCTCTGTATGAAGCTATTATTTTCTCTTTTAATCCGCCTATCGGAAGAACTTTTCCGGTAAGAGTCATTTCTCCGGTCATGGCTATATCTTTTTTTACCGGTCTTTTGGAAAGCAGGCTCGCGAGCGCGACAGCAACGGTTATTCCGGCCGAAGGCCCGTCTTTCGGCACCGCTCCCTCGGGAATATGCACATGAAAATTATGCTTTTGAATATAGGAATAAGGCATAAACTCCAAAGATTTAACATATGAAAAAGCCGTTTGCACGGATTCTTTCATGACATCACCGAGTCTTCCGGTAAGCATAACCTCGCCTTTACCGGGATACGCGATAGTTTCAATGGTAAGAAGTTCTCCACCCTGCTCCGTCCACGCGAGACCTGTGCTGACACCTATTCCGTTTGGAGAAATTTTTTCATGAATGTATTTGGGAATACCTAAAAAATCCGTAAGATTATCGGAATTCACAATTACTTTCTTAATCTTATTTTCCACTATTTTTTTAGCCGATCTTCTGGACAGAGTCGCTATTTCCCGTTCAAGACTGCGAACGCCAGCTTCTCTGGCATAGCCTTTTATTATTTCATCTATTGTTTTATCATTTATCGCGAAAGAGTTTTCTTTTAAACCGTGTTCTTTTAATTGTCTCGGGATAAGATATGTTTTCGCGATCGCGATTTTTTCATCATGCGTATAACCGTTAAATTCTATTATCTCCATTCTATCGCGCAAACTCAGAGGAATGCTCGCCAAGCTGTTGGCCGTAGCCACAAACATCACATGCGATATGTCAAAAGGCACATCCAAAAAATGATCCGTAAATTCACGGTTTTGCTCCGGATCTAAAACTTCAAGCAAAGCGGCGGCGGGATCTCCGCGCCAATCCATTCCCATTTTATCTATTTCATCCAAAAGAAATACGGGATTTTTGCTTTTGGCTTTTTTAATACTTTGGATTATTCTGCCCGGCATAGACGCTATATAAGTTTTCCTATGCCCTCTTATTTCGGCTTCATCTCTCACTCCGCCGAGAGACATCCTCACAAATTTCCTTCCCATGGATCTCGCGATGGATTTGGCGATGGAAGTCTTTCCGACTCCCGGGGGGCCCACGAAACAAAGAATCGGGCCTTTTAGTTTTTTGGTAAGTTTGCATACGGCGAGATATTCCAATACTCTTTCTTTGGGTTTTTTAAGGCCGAAGTGATCCTCATCAAGCATTTTTCTAACTATGGGAAGTTCTAAAATATCCTTAGTCTCGGTATTCCAAGGCAATGCTATAAGCCAATCCAAATATGTTCTTAAGACGGTGGATTCGGGAGAAAACGGCATCATCTTGGACAGTCTTGAAAGTTCTTTATGAGCGACTTTCGCGATATCTTTAGGCATTTTGATATTTTTGATTTTCTTTGCCAGTTCCTCTATTTCCCTTGTAAAATCGTCTTTTTGATGAAGCTCCTGCTGTATGGCTTTCATCTGCTCATTTAAATAATGTTCTTTTTGAGAACTCTCAATTTGAGTTTTAACTCTGGAATGTATCTTCTGCTCTATGGTGAGTATCTCGGTTTCTTTGGCGAGAATTTGTATGATTTTTTCAATGCGGCTTTTAACATTCAGAATTTCCAAAATTTCCTGTCTGGTATCCATCTCCATTATGGCGCTTGCCGCTATGGTGTCGGCAAGCCTTGAAGAGTCGCTCAATTGCTGAAGCATTGACGCTGAATCCACGGATATTTTAGTTCCCATTTTTACATAATTTTCAAATACTTCCACGACATGACGCATAAGCGCCGTCATCTCGGGCGATTTATCCGTTATTTCTTTAGGATATTCCAAATCCGCTTTAAGAAATTTATTTTTTTCATCTAATGAGATTTTCAGTATTTTGGCTCTTTTAAGGCCTTGTAAAAACACCTTCATGGTTCCGTCGGGCATTTTTAAAGATTGGGTAACCTTGCTTAAAACGCCGTAAGAATACAAATCTTTCTGGGAAGGATTGTCAATATCGGATTTTTTCTGAGATATGGCCAAAATGTATTTATCGCTTTTAAGAGCTTGTTCAATGGCAATAACCGACTTCGGCCTGCTTACCGAAAGAGGCAAAGCCATATACGGAAACATTACCACATCTCTAATGGCGATAACCGGCGCGTTCTTAGGATAGTCAATAACCGCGCCTCCCTTCTGATTTTTTGAATATTCTTTTTCGTCTTTATTTGTCATAGCGGAATCCTTATTAATTTAAAATGTCTTTTACTTTTTATTTAATGACAGCACATTGTCAATTATGCCGTATTTCTTGGCCTCTTCAGCGGACATATAGAAATTTCGTTCCATATCTTTAAAAACAGCTTCATTGCTTTTGCCCGTATGTTTGGCCAAAATATCGGTAAGTTTGGCTTTATTTTTCAGCATCTCGTTGCTTTCAATTTCAATATCGGTCGCCTGTCCTGAAATTCCACCGCCAAATATAAGCGGTTGATGTATCATTATTCTGGAATTGGGCAAAGCGAATCTTTTTCCTTTGGTTCCGGCCGCAAGCAATAACGCTCCGAAACTCATGGCCATTCCTATGCAAATAGTGGATATGGGCGACTTTATATACTGCATGGTGTCATAAACGGCAAGACCCGCGGTAACAAGACCGCCGGGAGAATTGATATAAAGATTTATGTCTTTTTCATTGTCATCGGAATCCAAATACAAAAGCTGAGCGATAATCGTATTGGCTGAAGCGGTTGTAACCGCGCCCTCGGGATCACCAACAAAAATTATTCTATCGCGCAAAAGCCTTGAATAAATATCATATCCGACCATCGCTCCTTGATTCCATTTTTCTATAATAGTAGGCACAATCATATTATCCTCCCGTTAATTAACAAATCCCAAATAAATTCCAAAAATCATCCGGCCTCAAAACGCTACTCCGCCATATTGCCCAATTAACTCGCTGCCTGACTAATTTGCTTCTTCCTTGACGGAAGCCTTGGATTTAACAAATTCCATGGTTTTATTTTCTCTTAATGTGGCGGAAATATACTCTTTTCTTTTTTCAAAAACATCCTTTATTTGTTCTTTCTCTTTTTCCGAAGGAACGCTTAAAAGCGCTTTTTCAAGCTCCGCCCGCAAATCTTCTTCAGTGATTTCAATTTTTTCCTTTCGCGCTATATTGTGAAGAATATAAGCGATGCGCAAATTTCTTTCGGCTATGGGTTTTAATTTTTCAACAAGCGTTTCATCGCCGATCTTTCCTTCCTTATCGCCCATTCTTTTTTTGAACATTTGCATAAGCTCTTTGGTTTCTTCTTTTACGAGAGTGGGGGGAAGTTCAATAACATTTTTTTTCAATAATTCTTCCTCAATCTGCACGGCAAAATCCTTTTCCGTCTTATCATTTTCCGTTCGCTCAAGCATCTTCCTGATATTGGCGTTTAACTCATCCATGGTTTTTACGCCGGCCTCTTTAAGAAATTTCTCGTCTATTTCGGGGGATATTTTGGTTTTTATCTCATTAACGGTAACTTTAAAACGCAGTTTTCTTCCGCCCGCGGTGGAATCAAACTCGCGAACTTCACCTTTTTTAGCCCCCATAATACTATCGGCAAGTCCGGCTATTTGACCGGCTCCGGGATTTGCCATTTCAATAAGCTCTCCCTTGGCGGAATTTTCTTCAAGTTTTTTTCCGTCTTCAAAAGCCTCATAATCAAACGCCACATAATGGCTTTTATCAACAGCAACGGAGTCTCCTTCAACGGTTTTTAAATAAGCGTTATAATCTCGCACGCGCTTTATATAATCGGCAATATCTCCATCACTGACTTTATGATTTTTCTTGATTGCTTTTATGCCGCTATAATCCTTAACTTCAAACTGCGGCACACATTCAAATTGTATCTCCAAATCCACGCTTTGTCCAAATTCAAATTTAACATCTTTAATCATGGGAGTGACAACCGGAGTTATATCATCCATCTTAAGCATATCGCCTATTGAAGCTTTCGCCGCCGCGTCCACAATTTCATCCTTAACCGCTTTGGGAAATTGTTCTTTAATCATGGTTATCGGAACTTTTCCCGTTCTAAAACCGGGAAGAGAAACCGATGACTGAAGCCTTACCAATGCTTGTTGTTCAACAGTGTTATAATCCTCATTTTTGAGTGAAACGATATAGGCGTATACACAACCTTCCTTTTTGGTTCTCTTAATTTTGTCGCTTAATTTTAAAGGCAAATTCATTATAATCCTCCGATTTAAACTGCATATTTCCGCCACTACAATTTCTGCGCAAGTCCTGCAAGATGCATGGACGGGGAGGGACTTGAACCCACACGCCAAAAGGCATACGGTCCTAAGCCGTACGCGTCTGCCAATTCCGCCACCCGTCCATT
>DAOWGR010000192.1 GCA_030637365.1 Elusimicrobiota bacterium | reverse complement strand
TGTTTTTTAAGTAAATTTAAAATTGTGGAAAATTTGAAATGGCGAAAATTTTAATAATAGATGATAATGATGAGGTGCGGAAAGCGCTCGCGGTTTTTTTATCCGGAAAAGGCCATGAGATTTTATTGTCGGAAGATGGAATAAACGGTTTGTCGATTTTTAAAAATTCAAAACCCGATTTGGTTATTTTGGATAGAAATATTCCCACTATGACGGGTTCGCAAGTTCTTTCCGAAATGAAAAAAATATCTCCTGAAATCCCCATAATAATTTTAACCGCGTATGATTCCGGCGAGGACGCAAGAAAATATTTAAAGAATGGCGCCGCGGTTTTTCTTTCCAAAGCGGACGGTTTATCCGGGGTTATCGCGGAGGTTGGGAAAATATTGGGCGAGAGTCGGGGAAAAAATAAAGACGCTGCTGAGATTCTTATAGTTGATGATGAGGAATTTATGGTTAAAATGTTGAAGAAATTTCTTTTAACTAAAAATTTTAAGGTGTTGTCCGCGGTTGACGGCTTAAGCGGTTTTAATATGTATAAGAAGCATCAGCCTAATCTTGTTCTTTTGGATATATGCTTGCCGGATAAAAGCGGTTTGGAAGTGTTAAAAGATTTGAAGTCATTTGATGGGAATGCCGCCATAATAATGGTTACGGGCAATGAGGACGCCGAAACAGGCAGGCAATGTCTGAAAGCCGGCGCGGCTGATTATATTTCAAAGCCTATAAATCTTCTCACATTGGAGAGAGGCATAAAAACCATTTTATATGTGAAGCAGGATAGGGGGAGAGGTTGAAGGCTGGTGGCGTTTACAATACATAGTTGCCTTCTCTCTTTTATTCATCAGTGGTGTTTTGTACTCGGGAATCTCCGTGTCATAAAGTCCGATCTTTTATTTTTGCCCGCTAATTTTTCTCCATAATATTTCTTAGCCTGTTTCCGGCGCGGGAAACGCCCGCTATTGATCAATATATCGTTTTAGTTTTTTGATTTGTGGGTATTTTGTAACCTATTGGTAATGGAAACGGCTTTTTCAATGGTTTTTTTAATTGCCTCAATTTCCACGCGCACCGGATTTTTATCTCCAAGATTTTCAAGCATAAGCGTTGAATAGCCGCTAATCGCGGCAAGAATATTATTAAAATCATGAGCCACTGTGCCGGTTATTTTCCCCGCTTCTTTAATGGCTTGTCGGCATATAAGTTCTTCTTGTAATTTTCTAAGCTCAGTCACATCTCTGATTATCGCGAGCAGACCCGTTATTTCTCCTTTTTTGTTTTTCATTGGAGTTTTTATGGTATTAATCATTTTTGTTTCTTTGGGAGTTTTTCTTATTGAATCTATAGTGATGGTTTTTCCTTGTTTTAACACTAATTCTTCTTCCCGGATTATTTTTTTTGCCACTTCTTTTGAAAAAATGTCATAAGGTGTTTTTCCGATTATTTTTTTGACCGGAATATTAAAAAAATCGGTGTAGGCATTGTTCGCTTTTACAATCTTATGGTTCATGTTTTTTATCAAAATTATATCCGTGGCCGTATCAAAAATTGTTTGAAGCGTTTTTTCATTTTCTTTGATTTTATCTTCCTCAAATTTTCTATGCAGCGCGATAGCGCAAAAATCGGCCAGCATTTTGACATAATTCAAATCCGTTTGCGCATAATCTTTTTCAGCGTTAGCTATGGAAATTATGCCGATAAGTTTATTGTTGAAGATCGCCGGAACCGCGAGGAATTTCTCTATTTTTAAATGGCCTTTGGGCGCGCCAAGCGAACGAGGATCGTTTTTAACATCATTGGATATAACTGGTTTTTTATTTTTTAAGGCCCATCCCCATAAGCCGCCGAATTTTTTAAATATTATTGACTTCTTTTTTATGCGGCATTTGCTCCAAATTTCTTTGGTTAAAGTCGGGATAATCATATGTCCGGTATCCGGCTCCAGATATCCGACAAAGCCGAATTTGCTTTTTGTAAGTTCCTTCGCTTTTTTTAGAACCATGTCCGAAATATCATTTATGGAAATTTCATCGGAAGATAAATAAATATTTGAAAGTTCCGCTATTGAAGAATTCGCGTTTTTTTCAAAAAGCAGTTTTTTTTCATTTTCTTTGATTTTATCTTCCTCAAATTTTCTATGCAGCGCGATCGCGTAAAAATCGGCCAGCATTTTGACATAATTCAAATCCGTTCGCGTATAATCTTTTTCACAATTTCCGATGGCGACTATGCCGATAAATTTATTATTGAAAACAGCCGGAGCCGAAAGGAAGTTTTTTAGTTTTATGTGGCCTTTTGGAAATCCTTTTGAACGGGGGTCATTTGCAAGATTATTGGAAATGATCGGTTTTTTCCATCCCCATGAGGCGCCGAATTTTTTAAACACCGGTGATTTTTCTTTTACCCGGCATTTGTTCCAAATTTCTTTGGTTAAAGTCGGGATAATCATATGTCCGGTATCCGGCTCCAGATATCCGACAAAGCCGAATTTGCTTTTTGTGAGCTCTTGCGTTTTTTTTAGAACCATGTCCGAAATATCGTTTATGGAAATTTCGTCGGAGGATAAATAAATGTTTGAAAGTTCCGCTATTGAAGAATTCGCGTTTTTTTCAAAAAGCAGGGCGGCTTTATTTTCTTTTTTCGCGATGGATTTTTTTAGAGGTTTCATGCCGGATATTTCTCATTTATTCCATTTTGTAGCCGTGGCCGGTTATCTTGATGATATGTTTCGCTATATTCAGGCCTATTTTTTTTCTAAGGCTTGAAACATGAACTTCCACCGTATGCGAATCGTTATAAAGCGCGGGGTCATAACCCCAGATGGCTTCCAGGAGATATGGCACGCTTATTATTTTTCCCTGCTTTGACAGCAGTATATTCAGCAAATCAAATTCTTTTCTGGTTAGTTTTATGTTTTTGCCTTTTATTTTTAATATTCTTTCTTCGCGATCGATAAACATATCCCATTTTCTCAGGGTTTGTTTGTTTTTATTGTAGTAGTCGTTTTGGGCCAAAAGAATCTTTATTTTTGCCAATAGGATGGGAAAAGAGAAGGGTTTGAGCAAATAATCGTCGGCGCCTTTATTATAGGCGCTCAAAATATCTTGTTCGCTTACTTTTTTGCCCGATATCATTATTACGGGTATTTTGGATAAACTCGGAGAATTTTTAATTATTTTGCATACGGTAAAGCCGTCAATTTCCGGCATTTCGGCGTCAGTTATGATTAGATTCGGTTTGTCTTTTTTTGCCGACGTTAATGTTTTTAGAGCCTTTAAAGGGTTTGCGGAGTAAGTTACTTGAAGGCCGTGATTCTCAAGATAATGTCTTGTAATCTGAAGCAGTTCTTTATCATCGTCAATAACCAAAATTTTACATTGCATAGTATAATCCCCTGCATCAATTATAATAATATTATCATAGCATTTTTGCCGTAATATCAATATTGACTATAATATCTAACACGGCGGCGCGTGGAACAGCGTCATTTGTCAAGATTTGATTTTTGGACGGCGGTTTTAATTATGGATATTACAAGTTCGGTGCAATATTTAAAAGGCATAGGTCCGCGCAAAGCCAAGCTTTTGGAAAAAGTGGGTATTGAGAGCATTAATGACCTGATGTTTTATTTTCCGGTAAAATGGCAGAATAGAAGGCTTGAAAAAGAGTTAAACAGTGATTTTCAGGACAGTTTTGTTTTTTTTGGCAAGATTTCAAATGTAAAGGATTTATATACATCTTCTTCATTAAGAATATTCAAAGCGAAACTCTCAAACGGCGCTTATGAAATAGAAGCCGTGTGGTTTAAAAGGCATAATCCGAAATATGATGTTTTTAAGCAAATTCGCGAAGATATTAAGCCGGGGATTAAAATATGGATAGTTGGGAAACCGGAAGATCCTTTGTTTAAAACCCAAATAAGGGTTGAAGAATACTATCTTGAAGATGACGCGAAGGCGCGGAAAATTCATGTCAATAGAATTGTGCCCGTTTATCCGTTGACGGATAAGCTTACGGCCAAGTTTATGAGATCGTCCATTTATTTTTCTTTGTCAAATTATGCCCAAGAATTGCCCGACGCTTTGCCGTTTGAATTATTGGCGAAAAGAGGGCTTTTGCCGGTTTCTCTCGCGCTTAAGGCTTTGCATTTTCCCGAAAATTTAACGGAGCTTAGGCGTGCGCGAAAAAGATTTATTTATGAAGAGCTGTTTTTTCTTACCGCGGCGTGGGCTATAAAGAGGCGGCAAACCGGAAATATTAAAAAGGGACATGGTTATGATATAAAGAAAAATATCCTTACTCCTTTTAAGAAGAAACTGGGTTTTGATTTTACCAATTCGCAAAGTCTGGCTATAAAACAAATCTTCAAGGATATGCAAGGCTCTTCTCCGATGTCAAGATTGCTTGAAGGCGATGTGGGTTCAGGCAAGACCGTTATTGCCATGAGCGCTCTTTTGCTGGCGGCTGAAAACGGTTATCAAAGCGTTTTTATGGCGCCGACTGAAATACTTGCCGAACAGCACTTTATGACATTTGAGAAATATCTTAAAGATTTGCCGGTTAAATTTGAGCTTTTAACTTCAAAATTAAGCCTTGCTCAAAGAAAGAAAATTATAGATAAAATTGCCAAAGGGGAAGTGGATATTGTTATCGGCACGCATTCCATTATTGAGCCTAATGTCAAATTTAAAAATTTGAAGCTTATGATTATAGATGAACAGCATCGCTTTGGCGTAAGGCAGAGGGCAGCCTTAAGGCATAAGGGCGAGAGAGCGGATATGTTGGTAATGACGGCGACTCCCATACCAAGAACGCTGTTTCTTTCGCTTTATGGGGATTTGGATCTTACCGTTTTAAAAGATATGCCGCCCGGGCGCCAAAAAGTTGAAACTTCAAGCGTTGACGAAAATACGGCTTTTAAAGAAGCTCGCGCGGAGCTTTCAAAGGGCAGGCAGGCGTATATTGTTTATCCGGTTATTGAAGAGTCCAAGTTATCGGATTTAAAATCAGTAAAGGAAGAATTTGAAAAAATCAGAATCATTTTTAAGAATTATAAAACGGCTATGCTTCATGGGCGAATGAAAAGTATAGAGAAGAAACGGATTATGGGAGAATTTTTAAATAAAAAGATAGATGTTTTGGTGGCGACTCCAGTGGTTGAAGTCGGTTTGGACGCGCCGGGCGCGGCCATTATGATTATAAATAATGCCGAAAGGTTCGGTTTGGCAAGTTTGCATCAATTGCGCGGCAGAGTGGGGAGAAGCAAATATAAATCAAAGTGTTTCCTTATAAGTGATAATTTAACTGAAGATGCCAGAGAAAGAATAAGCGCCATGTGCTTAACTTCAAGCGGTTTTGAGATAAGCGAAAAAGACAGTTATATAAGAGGCATGGGCGATGTGTTGGGTGTTCGCCAGCACGGGGATATGGATTTTAAGATAGCCGATATTTTAAGGGATTCCGAGCTTTTAAAAAAAGCCATTGAAGATAAAGATGAGCTTCTGAAAAATGACCCTAATCTTTTGAAAAGAGAAAATCTTCCTTTAAGAAGAAAGTTGCTCAGGCTTTATCAAAATAAATGGAATATAATTGATTTGACTTGATTTTGGCTCTGTCATGGAGCGTTTATTGACTTGTTGCCAAAGTGTGGTATACTTTAGTTTAGTTTGGTTTGGCAAATACGGTTAAAATTATTTCTTGTTTGAGGAAACAGTGTCAGACAATCTTACAATTAAAAAAAAATCGGAATATAAAAATAAATATAAAATCGCGGCAATGACCGTAATGGTGTCTTTTTGCTCTTTTTTGGCGTTTTATTTTCATTATGTGCTTCATATTGAAACCCTGTACACTCATTTTTTTTATATTCCCATAGTTTTATCGGTTATGTGGTGGAAAAGAAAAGGATTATTTGTTCCGATTTTTTTGTCTGTAATGCTGATTTCGACTTATTCCGCTGAATTCGAAACAACTCATGATTTTACCAATGATATTTTGCGAGTTTTGGTTTTTATGGCCATAGGTATGGTGGTCGTTTATTTAAGAGAGCGCATGGATAAAAACGCTGAGCAAAAGCTGGTTTTTATGGATAAGGCAAACGCGAGCGAGAAAAAATACAGGGATTTATTCGAGTATTCTCAAGACGCTTTAATGATACTTGAGTCGTCCCAATGGAAATTTACTTCCGTAAATAGCGCCGCTATAAAGCTCTTTGGCATGAAAACCAAAGAGGAGTTTGTGGCCCGGTCTCCGTGGAAATGTTCTCCAAAATATCAGCCTGACGGGCAATTGTCAAAAGATAAGGCGATAAAGATGTTGGATATTACGATGAAAAGCGGTTCTAATTTTTTTGAATGGACGCATAAAAAGATAAACGGCGATGAGTTTTTGGCAACGGTATTGTTAATGCGATATGAATTCAAAGAAAAAACATTTATTTATGCGACGGTAAGGGATATTTCATCGCGAAAAAAGATTGAACGGAAAGCGGAAAAACTTCAAGGACAATTGCTTCAATCTCAGAAAATGGAAGCATTGGGGAGTTTTGTCGGAGGCATCGCTCATGATTTTAATAATCTTTTAACTCCCATTTTAGGCATTAGCGAACTTTCCCTTTCCTCTCTGCCGGAAAAAAAACAATTGATTGATAATTTCAATGAAATTAAAAACTCCGCCTTGAGAGGAAAGGAGCTTATTTCGCGGCTTTTGGTTTTTAGCCGCAAACAGTCGTTTAAACCTGAAATAATAAATCTAAATACCGAGCTTTTGAATATTGAGAAATTACTTAAACCCTTAATCGGTGAAAATATTGAGCCTAAATTTTTTCTTGATGAAAATCTTGGAAATATTAAGGCTGATCCGATACAAATTGAACAAATCATTCTAAATTTGGCCGCAAATGCCCGCGACGCGATGCCCAATGGCGGAAAGCTTATTATTGAAACCGCCAATATGGATATTGAAGCGGATTATATTGAAAGCCACGCGGATTTTATGTTTGGAGACCATATTGTGATGTGTATAAGCGACAGCGGAATCGGCATGGATAAAAAAACGCTTCAACATGCGTTTGATCCGTTTTTCAGCACAAAAGAAAAAGGTAAAGGAACAGGGCTGGGCCTTTCAATCATTTACGGAATAGTTAAGCGAAGCGGCGGCAATATTTTGGTTTACAGCGAAATGGGGCGAGGAACCACATTTAAAATATTTTTTAAAAAATCGGGAGGCAAGTGTGTTGAATCTAAATCAAAAGGAAGTGTTATTGATAATAAATTTTTAAAGGGGAACGAAACAATACTTGTGGTTGAAGATGATGAAAGCGTCAGAAGCGTGGCCAAAAGAATGCTTCAAAAATCCGGCTATAATGTCATCGTAGTCGCCGACGCGATAGAAGCGAAAAAAATCTTTAAAGAGCGCGAAGATATTCATTTGATATTTACCGACATTATGTTGCCAAAGGGCGTGAATGGCCTGGAATTGGTTAAAGCGATTAAGGTTTCGCGGCCAAAAACAAAAGTTCTGTATATGTCCGGTTATACCGATAATGTTGTTGCGCAGAACGGCATATTGGATAAGGGCGTGCCTTTTATTCAAAAGCCTTTTGGCTATAAAACTCTCGGAAAAAAAGTGCGAGAAGCTTTGGATGGTAAATGATGCGAGTTTAGAGTTTTTCGCCATTGCCTTTTAGGCGAATCTGTTTTTCCATCGAGCCTATATATTTACAAAATATGAACACCGTATTTTTTTGTTGGTAAAATTTGCGGATTTCATAATTAAAAAAGCCGAAGGAGTTTTCCCCTCGGCTTTTTGTAATTTTCCGTTTTGTTCTTTATTCTATATTCCGCCTTTTCTCACTTTTCTTCCATAAACGGATATCTATAATCCGTGGCGGGCACAAAAGTTTCCTTAACGGTTCTTGGCGAAACCCAGCGAATAAGATTCAGCATGCTTCCCGCTTTATCATTTGTTCCCGATCCTCTCGCTCCGCCAAAGGGCTGT
>DAOWGR010000017.1 GCA_030637365.1 Elusimicrobiota bacterium | reverse complement strand
TTTCTTCAAAAAAATATTTGGAAAGAATAGCTTTTACGCTTTTTGGAATTGTGCTTATATCATGGAATTTATCCTATTTAATCGGCATAAGAAATATTAGGCCGGACGGTGAAGGGTTAACATTTATCATTATCATTTCCGTGTGGATTATGGATACGGCGGCTTATGCCGGTGGCAGAATATTCGGCAAAAAGAGACTTTCTTCCATAAGTCCCACGAAAAGATGGGAAGGGGCCGCGGCCGGCTTCATCGCCGCCATAGTCAGCGTTTTATTATTGCGTTTGTTTCTTAAAGATACCGTGCCGGTTCACATGGCATTGGGCATGGGATTATTGATAGGCATTATAGCTCAAATGTCCGATCTTGCCGAATCCATGATAAAGCGCTCGGTCGGAGTAAAAGATTCGTCCAATCTTCTTCCCGGACACGGCGGTATTTTAGATAGATTTGACTCCTATATTTTCTTGGCTCCGGCCATTTATTATTTTCTGATTTTCATTCGTTAGGATTTTTCCATTTGCCGAATGTGGAAAGTGGAGTCAGTTAGATTTTTTTTGCGGGCAATCGGAGAATTTAGGTTATAAGGCGAGTATTATGAAAAAAATTGTCATTTTGGGTTCAACGGGATCAATAGGCGTAAACGCGCTTAAAGTCATAGGCAAGCTTGGGCCCGATTATAAGCTTTTGGCTATAAGCGCTCATTCAAATGTAAAATCTTTTCTTAAGCAGATTCATAAGTTTAAGCCCAAATACGCGACAATATTTGATTTTGACGCTCATAATTCCTTAAAAAAAAATCTGCCTAAAAACATTAAATTGCTTGCTCCCGGCATAGACGGCTTATGTGAAATGTCTTCTTTAAAAGAAGCGGATATAATTTTAAACGCTGTCTCCGGTTCCGTCGGTTTTGCCCCCCTCATAGCTTCAATCAGAGCGTCTAAGCATATCGCTCTCGCCAATAAAGAGCCTATGGTTATGGCAGGTGAGAATATCATGAAAGAGGCGTTCAGATGGAAGGCCGATATAATTCCGGTGGATTCCGAGCCTTCCGCCATATTTCAATGCCTTCAAAATTTTAGAGATAAAAAATATGATGATGTGATTTCAAGAATTTTCCTGACCGCTTCCGGCGGAGCGTTTTATAAATATAAGCGTTCCCTTGAAAAGGTTACTCCTGCCATGGCTTTAAAGCATCCCAATTGGCGTATGGGCGCTAAAATAACAATTGATAGCTCCACTTTGATGAATAAGGGTTTGGAAGCCATTGAAATTAAGAATTTTTTCGGTGTAAGTATTTCAAAAATCAATATTATGGTTCATCCCCAATCCATAATTCATTCGGCGGTTGAATTAAAGGATAAATCCGTTCTGGCGCAAATGTCATTGCCTGATATGAAACTGCCCATACAATACGCCATAACATATCCCAAGCGTCTGGCTTGCCCGGTAAAGCCCATGGATTTTTTTAAATTGGCAAAACTTGATTTCATTAAACCCGATTTTAAAAAATTTCCGTGTCTTGAACTTGCTTTTGACAGCGCGCGCAAAGGAGGTTCTTATCCTTGCGTGCTTAATGCCGCCAATGAAATAGCGGTGGAATCTTTTTTAAAAGGCGCGATAGGTTTTTGCGATATATCTGAGGTTATAGCCAAAACTCTTTCGCTTCACAGACCGATATCATCGGTAACGCCTTCTTTCGGCGATATATCGGAAATAGATGAATGGGCAAGGTTAAAAGCTCAAGAAGTGATTAGGAATAAGAACATGGCGCGACCTTCCTCCGCTAACAAGCTCTTCGGAAGGACAAACGGCGCGGCAGTACGACAGCGCGATAGTGTGGCAACAAGAAACAAGAAATAGTAATCACTGATGGTTAGTGTAAAAATTAAAAAAATACCTATTACTGATTACCAATTATTATTTACTCGGTACTATTTTTTTTGGAGGCTTATATGATTATTTCCATTATAGGAGTTTTGCTTACTTTCGGCGCCGTTATTTTTTTGCATGAATTGGGACATTTTATCGTATGTAAACTCGCTAAAATTAAAGTGGAAGCTTTTTCTTTCGGTTTCGGCCCGGAGCTTAAAGGTTATACGAAGGGCGATACCAGATATTCTTTAAGAGCCATACCTCTTGGCGGCTATGTTAAGCCGGCCGGCGAAAACATTGAAGAGGTTTCAGGCTCTCCCGACGAATATTTTTCAAAACCATGGCATGTAAGATTGTCTGTTGTTTTAGCCGGGCCTCTTATGAATTATATTCTGGCTTTTGTTCTTTTTACATCGGTTATTTTTATGACCGGTCAGCCCATAGCGTCTGAAAAAGCGGTAATAGGCGAAGTGGTCGCCTCTTATCCCGCCGCGATTGCGGGACTGAAAGAGGGCGATAAAATTATAGCCGTGAATGGCGCAAAAATAAAGACATGGGAAGAAATGGCCGCTGTTATACACAAAAATGTTGAAAAAGAAATTTCAATTTCATATGAGAGAAAAGGTTTGGCCGGAACTATCGAGCTTAAAACAAAAAAAGACCCATCGGGTAAAATAGGGCTTATAGGCGTTAGTCCGGTCATTTCATATGCGCCGATAAGTTTTATCAGATCGGTTGAAATTGGAGCGTATCAATGTTATTATTGGACCGCTTTTACCGTTACAACTCTCGCTTCAAATTTATATCATCGTGAAAAACCGGATATCGCCGGCCCGATAGGAATAGTTGATATTATCGGAAAAGCGGCGCATAGCGGATTGGCCAATTTTGTGTTTCTTGTGGGCCTTATCTCCGTTGCCATAGGATTTTTCAATTTATTGCCCATTCCTCTTTTAGACGGCGGTCACGCGGTTTTGTACATATTTGAAGGAATTACAAAGAAAAAAGTCACGATTAAGGTTATGAGAGTCGTAAATTCTCTCGGCATAGCTTTTCTTGTTTTTATACTTTTATTTGCCACCTATAGCGATATAAAAAGATTAAGAACCTCTTCATCTCAAAAAAAAGCGGCCGAGGTTTCGCTTGAAAAAGGAAAATGAGCGCGAAAAGAAAACAAACCAGAGAGGTTAAAATCGGCGGGTTAATCGTTGGCGGCGCTAATCTTATCAGAGTGCAGTCAATGTGCAATACCGACACGGCCGATATTAAGGAGACGGTAAAACAAATTCGTTCTCTTGAAAAAGCGGGTTGTGAAATTATAAGAGTGGCGGTTAAAGATATTGAAAGCGCGCGCAAGCTTGGAGAGATAAAAAAGAAAATAAATATCCCTCTGGTCGCGGATATCCATTTT
>DAOWGR010000097.1 GCA_030637365.1 Elusimicrobiota bacterium | reverse complement strand
TTTCTAAGCGAAAGACAAAAAACGATATCAAATTACAATGATGTATCGGAACATTTTTTTATGTCGCAGGGTCTTGGCGACCATGAACTGATTGTAACAAGAGAGGCTAAAAATTTGGAAAAACTTTTGACAGCCACAAAAGAGTTGAAAACTCAAAAAATTAAAAATTTCACGCTCACTGACAGACCGCTGTTAATGTGTATCGGAAAAGATTTAAGCGTCATTTTAGACGCCATATCATAAGCAAAAAAAACGACGGTGATATGTAAATATGTAAATATGGCAATAAGGCGATACGGAACAACAAGAAAAAAGCGAACAGAGCTCGAAATATGCAATATGCGCCGAACGATGATATAAAAGAAATAAATTAAGGAGTTTCCTTAATTACATATTAACTTATCATCCTAATTTCCGTATTTACGCTGTTTTCTATTTGTTACTAAGGAGGATTAATGAGAATTATAGGCTTAATAATGGCCGGAGGCAAAGGTGAAAGGCTTTATCCTCTCACAAAAGAACGCTCTAAACCGGCGGTTCCTTTCGGCGGAAAATATAGAATCATAGATTTTGTTTTGGCAAATTTTATAAACTCCGGAATATTTTCAGTTTATGTTTTGGTGCAATACTTGTCGCAATCCTTAATAGAATATCTCAGAAACAGGTCTACGGGCGGAATAACAAAAGATCATTTTATAACCGTGGTGCCGCCTCAAATGAGGCTCGGTGAAATGTGGTACAGAGGCACCGCTGACGCCGTAAACCAAAATTTAAACCTTGTTAATGATTATGACCCCGACCTTGTGGCCGTTTTCGGAGCCGATCATATTTACAGAATGGATATAAATCAAATGATTAAATTTCATTTGGAGAATAAGGCCGATGTAACCGTCGCGGCGCTCGGCGTTCCCCTTAAAGAGGCTTCAAGGTTCGGCATAGTTTCAGTTGATTCAAAAAACAGAATGACCGGTTTTGATGAAAAACCCAAAAAAGGCAAACCCATTCCTTCAGACCCCAATATTGTTTACGCATCAATGGGCAATTATATATTCAATTACGATGCTTTGGTTAAAATTCTCCACGAAGAATCCGGAGATAATCGCGGTCTTGATTTTGGAAAAACAATCCTTCCGAATATTTATAAACAATATAAAGTTTTCGCGTATAATTTCAGCAATCAGACTCTGCCCGGAACCAAAAGTTATGAGGAGAAAAATTATTGGAGAGATGTCGGAACAATAGAATCCTTTTGGCAATCTCATATGGATATTTTGGGCGCGAAAGCCAAACTTGAATTGAATAATAAAGCGTGGCCGATTCAATCAAACAAATTGGACCTCCCCCCCGCTAAAATAATAGAATCCAATCTGCAAAATTGCATGATAAGCGACGGCTGTATTGTAAACAAATCCTCGCTTAAAAGATGCATTCTCTCAAGCGAAGTTAAAATCCATGAACACTGCCAGATTGAAGACTGTATAATAATGGATTCCTGCGAAATAAAAGCGGGTGTAAAGCTGAAGAAGGTCATTATAGACAGATTCAATACCATTGAAGCGAAAACTTCAATAGGACTTAATTCTAAAAATGATATTCAACGCTATTATATGGATCCCAGCGGCATAGTGGTTATTCCGCGCGGAATCTCAAAATGGAAATAAAAACCAGGGAAGAGGGGATAGGGATTAGCCGCCAAGCAGTCTAACTGCCTAGCTCTAAAAATTACTTATACCCTATGAGCGGGTAGGAAACAAGAAACGAATTATTTATGAAAACAAAATTTTTTTGCGCGCACGGACATTTCTATCAACCCCCCAGAGAAGATCCCTGGCTGAAGCATATTGAAAAAGAAGATTCGGCCTCGCCGTTTGAAAATTGGAATCAAAAAATATTTCATGAATGCTATCTGCCAAACGCTTTTTCCGCGATAAACAATTCCGGCGGGAAAATCTCAAAACTTATAAACAATTACGCCAATATAAATTTTGATTTCGGCCCGACGCTTTTGGATTGGCTGGAAAAAAATCATCCCAATGTTTACATGGCTATTCTTGACGCCGACGCGCAAAGCGTCAAAAATTTCGGACATGGCAATGCCATCGCGCAAATTTACAATCACATAATAATGCCGCTCGCCCCGCTTAAAGACAAAAAAACACAGATTCGCTGGGGACTTGAATATTTCAATTTTAAATTTAAACGCAAATCGCTGGGAATATGGCTTTCTGAAACCGCAAGCGACGCGGAAACTCTGGAAACGCTGTGCGAGCAAAACATAAAATACACCATACTCTCGCCAAGCCAAGCCGCCCGCTTTAGGCCGATAGGCGACAATAAATGGGAAACCGCCAATAAAATAAGTTTTGACGACACAAGGCCGTATAGATGGTTTTCAAAAGAACAAAAAGGCAAATTCATTGATATCTTTTTTTATAATAAGGAAATATCGGACGCCATAATAAACAAAATCAACGATACGCGGCATTTTTACGAAATTCTGGAAACCGAATTTTTAAAAGACAAAACCCCTCAAATCCTAAGCATCGCTTCCGACGGAGAAAACTACGGACATCATTTAAAAAACGCCAATGCGGGGCTTTCCAATCTTATTGACAAAATAGCCGGAGAAAAAAAATTCCGAATCACCAATTTCGCGGCTTTTCTTGAAGATAACAGCCCTAAATTTGAAATTGAAATAATTTCCCCTTCTTCATGGAGCTGCCCGCATGGAGTAGGCAGATGGAAAGATGACTGCGGCTGCAGAATAAATCCGCAATTCAAGAGCCAATTATGGAGAAAGCATTTAAGAGAATCTTTAGATAAACTCAGCTTAAAGATAGATGCGTGTTACGCCGAAAACGCGAAAGAATATTTTACAAATCCATGGGAGGCGCGCGATAAATATATTCTTTGCTCAAAAACCGAACATGCCACCGAAATAAAACGATTCCTTACCGCAAACTCCAAAAAAACGCTTTCAGCCAAAGATTCCCGCGCCGCCTTGAAACTGCTTGATATGCAAAAAGACAGGCTGTTTATGTTCACAAGCTGCGCTTGGTTTTTTGACGATATCACCGATATTCCGTCAATAAACGCGATTAAACACGCTTTAAAAGCCATTGAAACCGCCCAAACATTCGGCGGCGACTTTTATGATGAGTTTGAAGACGACATATCAAAAGCCGAGTCGAATATAAAAGGAATTAACTTGCGACAAATTATAAAAAACATCTATCTCTTTAAAAATGATATTTACAACCAAACCGCGAATTTTGCTTTTTCACTTTTTATGGACACCATTTTTCCTTTTGAAGAACAATCAAGATTTCACAATAAAGTTATAAAAAAAGAAATTTTAAACCTTAACGGCGCGAATACCGCCCTTTATTTCATAAATACGGAAAATACGGAAACTTTTGAACGAACCGAATTTCTGGCCATTGTTTCGGCAAATACGAATAAAGCTCTCAAATGCGTTCTTCTCAAATGTGAAAACATGGAAGAATTCAATAAGCTTGCTCTTGCCGCGCGAAATAATTTTGAAAAATTTGAACTTGCGCTGAAAGAAAAGAATATCAAAATATACGACTTCTCAAATCTTCATAAAGGCAATAAAACTATCTTCAAAACGCTTATACAACATCCCGAAAAAGAAGATATTCATTCCGTTATGTACCACTGGCTGCATATAGTTAAAAACTTTATGCCTTCGGAAATTTTATCGGGAGACATACTCCAAACACTTTGGAATTTCAGGAAATTTTCTTTTAAACCCGGCAATATTCCTTTTAGAGATGAAATAATAAAAGCCTTTATATCGAACTTTGAAATTATTTTAATGAAAGAAAATCCTGATATATCAAAAACAAAAGAATGGCTGAATTATTTGAAAACGGATCCTTATCAAGGTTATGAGCTTGAAATAAAAACCATAATATTTAACTGGCTAAGACTTCGCGAAGCCCCCACCTTTGTGGAACTTGGGGATAAAGTATTTCTTAAAACCATAACCGAAATGACAGACGCACTGAATATATCAAATAGGAGCAGGAGGTCTAAAGTCAGAAGCAAGATGTCAGATGCAAGAATGTAGCCGCAAAGCAAAGCTTTGCTTTAAGAAGTCAGACATAAGAAACAAGATAAGAATTATGGAGTATGGATTAAGGGTTATGGTAACAAACCCTATCACCTAATCCTTAATCAGATCGCTGTTTTTTACTGTAGCTCTGCCGCGCTGCTGACTGTCGCGCTATAACAATATGAATACAAAAAAATTTTTACTTAAAACAACCGAAGAAGCTGTTTGTGTTTTAGGGCCTCAAGACTCAAATCTTAAAGCTCTTGAAAAAAAACTGAAAATTTCAATATTCGTAAGGCATAGCCGCAAAGATGAAACGGTAACTCTTACCCTGCGAGGTTCCAATTCAAACGCGGATAAAGCCATCCGCTATATTCGTCAAAACATAAGCGAGTATCGCTCGGCAAGTTTTATGGCATTTTCAAGCAAACCCAATATCCTGAATAAAAGCGCTCAATTGCCGGAAAAAGCCATTTATAAAACCGAATACGGCGAACTTATTTTCCCCAGAGGCCAAACTCAAACCAAATATGTTAAAGACATTTTGTCCGGTGACATGGTAATATCGGTGGGGCCGGCCGGAACGGGCAAAACATTTCTCGCCGCCGCCTGCGGTTTAAAATATCTTCAAGAAAACCGCGTTAAAAAAATAATTATCACGCGTCCCATAGTTGAAGCGGGAGAAAACCTGGGTTTTCTTCCGGGTGATATTGAAGATAAAGTGTATCCCTATCTCAGACCTCTTTATGACGCTTTTTATATGCTTCTCGGCGCGGAGAAATTCAGAGCGCTTCGCGATGAAACCATAATAGAAACCGTTCCCCTCGCCTATATGAGAGGAAGGACTTTGGAAAACGCGTTTATAATCCTGGATGAAGCGCAAAACACATCGCCCGAACAAATAAAAATGTTCTTAACCAGAATGGGAGTTTTTTCCAAAATAGTAATAACGGGCGATATCACTCAAATTGATTTAAAAGAAAAAAATAAATCGGGACTTGTGATAATAAGCGAAATTTTAAAAAGCATAAAAAGCATAAAATTCATAAAATTCACGGACAAAGACATAGTCAGGCATTCTTTGGTAAAGGCTATAATTCAAGCCTATGATAAATATGAAAAAGCGGAAAAAACAAAGTGACAATATCTCTTTTTTTTAAAGCCCCCGCTCCGGCAAATATAAAATCAAAAACAAAACTATTGAAAAAAATCGCTGAAGAAACATTAAAAAACATAAGGGATAAAAACATTGGCCGTTTTGATGGACATAGTCCGAAACACGGCACCCGGCATAGCCTCGAGACTTCCATTATATTTGTAAATGCCGCGGAAATTAAAAAACTAAATAAAAAATTTTTAAAAAAAACATCCATTACCGATGTTATAGCTTTCAACTATCCCCTACCCAACCCACTCCCGAATCGGAAAAGTGAACCAATGCCTTTTGGCGATGTTTTTGTATGTATTGACCAAGCAAAAAAACAAGCGAAGCTCTTTCAGCACTCATTGTTAAAAGAATTGGCGATACTTACGGTTCATGGCTGTCTGCATTTAAAAGGCATGGACGATAAAACCAAAGCCGAAAGAACCGAAATGGATAAAAAAACCGAATTTTATATCCGAAAACACTTCCCACAAAAGAAAAAAACAGCGTAGATACGGAAATACGATGATAAGTTGATATGTAAATAAGGAAAACACCTTACATCTTGCCTCTGACTTCTTGCCTCTATCCTCTTGCTCGCTAATCTGGTAAAATAGCCTTTATGAGTCAAGAGATAGAAATACCCAAATTTGCGGATATAGATAAAAAACAACAAAAAATCTGGAATGATAAAAAACTTTTCAAATCACCGATAAAACCGGGCAAAAAAAAATTTTACTGTTTGGATATGTTTCCTTATCCGTCAGGAGAAGGCTTGCATGTCGGACATCCCGAAGGCTATACGGCCTCGGATATTATATGCAGATTTAAAAAAATGAATAATTTTGATGTTCTTCATCCTATGGGCTGGGACGCTTTCGGCCTTCCGGCTGAAAATTACGCAATCGATACCGGTGTGCATCCCGAAATAACCACGCAAAAAAACATAGATACTTTTAAACGCCAGATCAATTCATTGGGCCTCTGCTATGATTGGGAAAGAGAAATAGACACGACTTCCCCGGATTATTATAAATGGACGCAATGGATTTTCCTTCAAATATTTAAAAAAGGGCTGGCTTATGAAGACACCAGACCTATAAATTGGTGCCCTTCATGCAAAACAGGACTTGCCAATGAAGAGGTTTTTCAAGGTTCTTGCGAAAGATGCCAATCAAAGGTTAAAAAAAAAGAATTTACGACAATGGATACTTCGCATAACAAAATACGCCGACAGACTCTTAAATGATTTGGAAGGCCTCAATTGGCCGAATTCAACAATGTCCATGCAGAAAAACTGGATAGGAAAATCCAAAGGCGCGCAGATACATTTCAAACTTGAAAACAGCGACGATTTTATCCCCGTTTTTTCCACGCGCCCGGATACCGTTTATGGCGCCACTTATATGGTTTTGGCTCCCGAACATCCTCTTGTTGAAAAATTGGTCTCACCCGACGCGCGAAACGAAGTAAAAACATATCGGGAAAAGGCCGCCGGAAAATCCGATTTGGAAAGAACGGAATTGCAAAAAGAAAAAACGGGAGTATTCATCGGCGCTTACGCCATAAATCCTTTAAACGAAGAAAAAATTCCAATATGGATAGCCGATTATGTTCTTTCCAGCTATGGCACCGGAGCTATAATGGCGGTGCCGGGGCATGATGAAAGAGACCATGAATTTGCCAAAAAATTTAATCTTCCCATAATCAATGTCGTCACGGCTCCAAAAAATTGGGACGCGGCAAAAGCTTATTGCGGAGAAGGCGTTTCCATAAATTCAAAACTGATCAACGGCCTTAAAACTCCCGAAGCTATAAAGAAAATAACGGACTTTCTATCTTCTAAAAACGCCGGACAATCAAAAATAAATTTTAAATTAAGAGATTGGGTATTTTCCCGGCAGCGCTATTGGGGCGAGCCCATACCGATTATCAATTGCGATAAATGCGGCGCGATAGCCGTAGATGACAAAGACTTGCCCGTCCTTCTGCCGAAAGTTGAAAAATATCAGCCGACCGGAACGGGAGAATCCCCTTTGGCCGCCATGGAATCATGGGTAAATGTAAAATGCCCCAAATGCCGCGGGCAGGCAAAACGCGAAACAAATACCATGCCGCAATGGGCCGGCTCCTGCTGGTATTATCTCAGGTTTATGGATCCGTTAAATAAAAAAGAATTTGTTTCTTCGGAAATTGAAAAAGCTTGGTCTCCCGTGGATTTGTATATAGGCGGAGCGGAACATGCCGTCCTGCATCTTTTATACGCCAGATTCTGGCATAAAGTTCTTTATGATATCGGCCTTGTCAGCGAAAAAGAGCCTTTTAAAAAACTGATTCATCAAGGAATGATACTTTCTTACGCTTATTGCGACAAAAAAGGAATTTACAGAAAATACTCCGAGCTGGATATTAAAGACAATGGAACGGCCGTATTGAAAGAAAACGGCGAAACAATAAAGCCAGTTGTGGAAAAAATGTCAAAGTCCAAAAAAAATGTTATCAATCCCGATGAGATTGTTGAAAAATACGGCGCGGACGCCTTTAGAATGTATGAAATGTTTATGGGACCGCTTGAAATGGCAAAACCCTGGGATATGAACGGCATTGAGGGAATTTACAGATTTTTAAAAAGAATATGGCGATGGGGAATTCAATGCGCGGACGGGATTAAAAACAATTCAATTAAAGCGGCTCTTGATGATAAAGACTTAACCATCTTAAGGCATCAAACCATAAAAAAAGTGACCCGGGATATAGAGGACTTAAAATTCAATACCGCCATATCGGCGCTGATGATATACTTTAATAAATTTAATGATCTTGGTATTTCCAAGGAAGATTTTGAAATTTTTCTGACAATCACGCATCCGCTTGCTCCCCATATTACCGATGAATTATGGGAAAGATCGGGAAAAACCGACAGCTTGATTAACAAAGCCTGGCCTATGGCTAATGAAAAAATAATAAGTGAAAGGGAATTGGAAATACCCATTCAAATTAACGGCAAAATAAAAGCGAAAATACATGTAAAAGAAACCATTGAAAAAGAAGAACTTGAAGAGCTGGCAAAGCAAAGCGTTAAGGAACATTTATCGGGCAAAAAAATAATAAAACTCATCATAGTCCCAAAACGGCTTGTCAGCATAGTAATAAAAACTTGCGCTAAAACTTAAACTGGGGGAGTAATATGAATAAAATTGTCTTTATCATTATAGCCGCGTTAATGACGGCATGTTCGTCGTCAGACATAATATATCAACCAAGAGAACAAAAAATTCCTCAACATATAAAAAAACTGTCCATAAGAACATTTAATAATAAAACTCATCAGTTCGGACTGGAAGAAAAATTAACTCTCAAGGTTACCGATGAATTCTTAAAAAACGGAGAACACGCCATTGTAACGGAAAATGACGCGCAGGGAATTATAGTGGGCGAAATAAAGCACTATATTCTCACTCCGATACAATATGACGTGAATATGGTTCCGACCGTATACAAGCTGAATGTGATTG
Organism: Elusimicrobiota bacterium; assembly: GCA_030637365.1. Taxonomy (GTDB): domain Bacteria; phylum Elusimicrobiota; class Elusimicrobia; order Elusimicrobiales; family UBA9959; genus JAKLQJ01. The sequence continues at coordinate 13,558 of DAOWGR010000097.1, read as the reverse complement.
TTGCGGTTAAGTTTTTGGATAAACCGCGCAATACCTATTTATGGGAAGAACCGGCCCTGCAGGCCACCAAAATTTATTCAGACCCATTTTTGCCGGGAGGCATGACGGAAGAGGCAGCGAGACAATTTCTATGGGAAATGATAGCGAAAGATATTGTAAAACGCACCACGGAAGGATTTGGCTCGGCGACAAGCGCGTCACCCAAAAAAATACCGGCGGACATCAAAATCTCCACCCAATCTACCCAATCCACTCCCGAATAAGAAATTTGGCTAAAAGCCAAATTTCCGATTCGTGAGAGTATAATAGCTCCATAGGCAAAATAAATGAAAGAAATAAGTCAAAAAGAACTTTTTTCAAACTGGTCGGAAAACGAAATTAAAAATGTATATTATTTTTTGGGGGAGGAAAAAACATTAAAAAACGACGCGGTCAAAAAACTTAAAGATATTATCAAGCCCGACGCTTTTAATTTTTCCGCGCATAGCCTGCCGGAGGCGGATATTTCAAGCGTATTATCCGAAGCCAATACTCTCAGCGTGTTTTCAAACTTAAGAATGATTGTGCTGGACGGCCTTGAAAAAACGAAAACAAACGAACTTGCGAAAATTGAAAACTATCTAAAAGATCCTTCGCCAGGCACTTGTCTTGTTTTGATTTCGGATAAAAAACTTGCCGCGCCCGATTTGATTGCAAAAAGCTCTAAAACCGGAATTCTGATAAACTTCGCCAAATTAAGCGCTTATGAAGCTCAAATTTTTTTACGCGGTCAAATAGAAAAAGCTGGAAATTCAATATTGCCGCGGGCGCTTGAAATTATAATTGAAATAGCGGGAACTGACGCGGCGATGCTGCGCAATGAAGCGGATAAACTAATCTCGCATCATCACGGAAAAAAAACTCCGATAAATGAAGAGGATGCCTTGCAATCAATCGGATTCGCAAAAGATCAAAATCCTTTTGAACTTTCAAACGCCATTCAAGCCGGCAATAAAGACAAAGCCATTGAAATCACGGACAATTTAATGGACCAGGGAACAGAGCCCCTAAGAATTATTTATACGATATCTTCAGCTCTGCAGAAAATGTTAAAAGTAAAAATATTGTCAAATTCCGGAATGCCGGCGGAAGCCATGCATTATGCCGCGGGCGTAAGTAAAAATCAGTATTATTATTTGGACAGAGCGGCCGTGAACTTTTCTAAAAACGCTCTTATTAAAAATATTGGCAGATGTTTGGAAGCGGAAGCATTATTTAAAACATCAAAAAATAAAAATCCCGCGATACTTTTAAAACAGCTTATTTACGGGATTTTACGCGCAAAACGATAATATCGGGTAAAAGCGGACAGCATCATAAAGAAGCCGCGCAAAGAACAGCCAAAGAAAAAAAGAATTTCTTTAACTTTTATCCATACCTGATTTTCGCTATTTTACGGAAGATTTTTTAACGACTTTTTTAACGCGATTTGATAATCTTGATTTTTTTCTTGAGGCCGTTTTACCGTGAATAACGCCTTTTTTTGACGCCTTGTCCAAAAGCGAATATATCTTCGGCAAAACTTTTTTAGCGGCTTCAATATCCTGCGCAGCTACACGGGAATCAAGATCTTTAACGGCGAGCTTTATCTTGGCTTTAACGCCTCTGTTTTTAGCGGCGCTACGCTCGGATTGTCGCCACGCTTTTATCGCGCTTGTATGTCGTCCTGTTTTTAACTTAGCCATATGAATACAGTTTATTAAATTTATGGACAAAGAATCAACAAGCCCGCCTCAAACGCGGCGCAAAGAAACATTCATTAAACATATCCTGGGATTTTCCTTTGCCACCCTTATTTCCAAAATATTGGGTTTTGCGCGCGATGCCATGATAGTGTTTATTTTCGGCGGCGGCAAATTATCGGACGCCTACTACGCCGCTTTCAGGATAACCGGTCTGTTAAGAAGAACCGTGGGCGAAGGCGCGATAAACGCGTCCATAGTTCCCATATTGGCGCAAGAAAAATCTAAAAGCCATGAAAAAGCGGTAAATTTTTTTAGCGCGATACTGATATTTTCAGTGGGAAGTTCAATCATATTATGCGCTTTAGCGATAATATTCAGATATGAATTGGTGAAATTGATTTCCTATGGTTTTCTTAAAGATCCCGCGCAATATGAATTGACGGTGTTTTTAACCGCGATTCTAATGCCCCATATAATATTCGTAACGCTGGCGGCCGTTTTTCAAAGCGCTCTAAATGTCTCTAAAAAATTTTTCGCGCCGGCTCTCGCGCCGGCTATATTTTCAATTGTCATAATCGGATATTTAACCGCCCTTAATTTGGGAGCTCTCTCGGAGCTTGAACTGAAAACAAAAATACTTCTGCTTGCCGCGATTGCCTCTTTATCGGGAATACTTCAATGTATCGCTCTTTTTCCTCTGTTAAAAAAAGAACTTTACTTTTTTAAATGGATTAATCCCTTTAAAAACCCCCGAATCATTCCGGCAATGGCGATGATGATACCCGCCATATTAAGTATCGCGCAAGATCAAATAGCCATATTCATAAATACCATTTTCGCCAGTTTCATGGCTTCGGGTTCAATCACGGCCATATATAATTCGGCAAGAATTGTGCATTTTCCCCTCGCTCTTTTCGCCGTAAGCACGGCGCAAGTCGCTTTACCGGCTTTTTCAAAAAACCTGCTGCTTCATGAAAAAGAGGAATTTAAAAAAACATTTAATTTTTCCGTTAAATTAACCTTAATGATTTTAGCTCCCGCCACGGCCGGCATATTGGCATTGGCTCTGCCCATTGTCCGAACGCTTTTTGAACACGGAGAATTTTCATATCGGCAAAGCCTGCTTACGGCCGATGTTTTATTTTTCTTTTCCATAGGCCTTCTAGGCTATGGCATAAACCGCATAGTAAGCGCAGCTTACTATGCCGCGGGAGATATAAAATTTATTTTAAAAATAACGACATTCCAAATGATTTTAAATATCGCTCTCTGCTTCTTATTCGCGAAAACCATGGACGCCGGCGGCCTTACTCTCGCCACATCCATAACTTCTTTACTCGCCGCCGCTTTATTTTTAAAAGCTCTGAATAAAAAATTCTCCGGCAGCCCGGCCCCGCGCGCGCGCCGCAAAGAAGGCGTTTTGTCGGCAACGCCCACAACGCTTCAAGAGGATAAAAGAATACTGGAAAAAAACACATTGATACTCTTTTGCAAAATAATACCCGCTTCGCTTTTTATGGGAATATTTGCCAAATATTTCCACTCCTTTATCCTTTTATCTGTCGGACATATTTGGGCCACGCTAATTACCATTATTTCATCAATACTCGTATATTTCGCTTTGCTGAAACTCTTTAATGTAAAAGAAAGAAACTCAATTTTAAAGTTCAACAAGAAGCAAGAAGCAAGAGGCAAGAGGCAAGATTTATGAGGAAACTCCTTATATATCCGATTTCCATTCACTATTTACTAATTACTATTTACTAATTACTATTTTATATATGAACATTTCTCATCTTCCAAAAGCTCCCGGCGTATATATAATGCGCGATAAACGCGGCAATATTTTATATATCGGAAAAGCAAAAAACATTCAAAAAAGAGTTTCTCACTATTTTCTGAAAAATGCCGAAAAATCCGGCTGGAAAATACCAAACCTCGCGATTCTTATTCAAACCATAGATTATATTTCATGCGCCAGTGAAAGAGAAGCCTTATTGATTGAAAAAGAATTGATAAAAAAATTCCAACCCTTTTTTAACGCGCTGTGGAAAGACGGCAAAAGCTATCCTTATGTGAAAATAACCCTACCACCTACTTATAGCCCAAAGGGCTATAGAAAACAAAATCCCTCTAAAAGAGGGAAAGCAGGTGGTAGGGTAACCCCGCAAGAAGATTTTCCCCGCTTAATTCTCACAAGACAAAAACACAATAAAAAAAATGACGGGATTTATTTCGGCCCTTATCCCAAAGTTGAAACGATAAAGCAACTCTTAAATCATCTGTGGAAAATAAAATATATAAATCTCAGAAGATGTAAATGGGAATTTTCCCAAAAAAACAAATTATCCGAAAGCAAAATAAATTCCTGCGTTTATTATCACACTTCACAATGTCCGGCTCCTTGCAAAGGCAAAATATCCAAAAAAGAATATTTTAAAACGGTTGATAGAATAATTCTTTTCTTTAAAGGAAATTACTCAGCGCTTCTTTCGGATTTTTCAAAAAAAATGAAAACCCATTCAAATAATTTTGAATATGAAAAAGCGAAAATGTATCGTGATTTCATAAAGGCCATTGTTCATCTGTCGGAAAAAGTGCGCGTGACGGCATTTCCAAAAATTCAACTTACCGCGGAATTGGCAAAAAGCAATGCCATAACAAATTTAAAAACCATTTTAGGTTTAAAATTTCCCCCTTCGCATATAGAAACCTTTGACACCTCAAGTCTTTTCGCGCGGGATGCCGCGGGTTCATCCGTCTGTTTTATAAACGGAGAAAAAAACACCGCTCATTACAGAAAATACAAAATTAAATACGCCGCTCCGCTAAAACACGGTTCCAATGACGCGGAAATGATAAAAGAAATTGTAAGCAGAAGACTCGCTCAAATAAAGAAATCAAAAAACTTAAAACCGGATCTTTTTTTAATTGACGGAGGCAAAGGCCAGTTAAAATCGGCTCTGTCGGCAATGAAAGAATCCGGCTTAAAGATACCGATTATAGCTTTATCCAAAGAATATGAGGAAATACATATAGCAGGTAAAAAACCTCTGCGCTTGGAGCGAAATAATTGCGCGCTTAAATTGCTTCAGCGCATGCGCGATGAAGCGCACAGATTCGCCATTAATTATCATAGAAAAATGCGGGATTCAAGGCTATGCCTATCAGACGACGAGAAACTTATAAAAGAATGAAAAAGAAAAAACAGCACTCGGAAAGCAACAGCCAACGAGAATAAAAAGAATGTTCACCCGTAAATGAAAAACAATTAAAAATCTTTTTTCACGCTCAGCCGCCACTACACCACAAACTCTAATGAACGCTTTATCCCGCGGCAAGCTCGCCTATGGAGAACATCGGCATAAACATCGCTATGACTATCGTTCCTATAACAAACCCCATGACAATCATTATTATAGGCTCCAGCATGGATGTTAAACCCTTAACCGCCGTATCCACTTCCTGATCATAGAAATCGGCAATTTTTTCAAGCATATTATCCAAACCGCCGGTTTCCTCGCCAACGCCTATCATTTGAATAACCATGGGCGGAAACACGCCCGATTTTTGAAGAGGGTCGGCTATCCGTCCGCCTTCTTTTATGGAATCGCGGCTGGCGTCTATGGCATGTTCTATAACTCTATTTCCGGCTGTTTTGGCCACAGTCTCAAGGCCCTGCAGTATTGGAACGCCGGATTTTATTAAAGTTCCGAGAGTTCTTGAAAACTTCGCGATAGCGACTTTTTTCAGAAGTATTCCAAAAACCGGAACTTTAAGCGATAATTCATCAAATTTTTCTATTCCCATCTCAGTCTTTAAAACTTTCTTAAATCCAAAAAACCCGCCAATGGAAGCGACAATAAGCACAATGGCGTTATTCCTGAGAAAATCGGATAAACCGATGATAAGTTTTGTCGGCGGAGGCAATTCAGCGCCAAAACCGCCGAATATATCTTTGAATATCGGGATAACAAAAGCAATAAGAAAAACAGTTATGCCGCCCGCCGCCAATGAAACTATAGCGGGATACATTAAAGCCGCTTTCACCTTCGCTTTTAAGGCTTCCGCGGATTCAAGAAAACCGGACAAACGCTCCAAAATGATATCCAGAATACCGCCCACTTCTCCCGCCTTTATCATGGCGACATACAATTCGGTAAAAGCCTTCGGATGTTTAGCCATGGCGTCGGCTATGGAAAAACCCGCTTCTATATCGGTTTTTAAAACCGTCAATACTTTTTTAAAAGCGGGGTTTTCAGCTTGAGTTTCCAAAATATTCAAACTTTGCACTATGGGAACACCCGCTGAAACAAGCGTGGAAAGCTGTCTTGAAAAAATAACAATATCTTTTGATTCCACTTTGGGCTTTATAAATTTAAAACCGCTTGCGGCTTTCGCTTCATTGATTTCAACAACAGACATCCGCTGCGATTTCAACTTGTTAATCGCCGCGCGCTGATCATCCGCTTCCACAACTCCTTCCAAAACTTTTCCTGAACCGTCCCTGGCTTTATAAGAAAATTGCATTATTCATTATCTCCATTTAAGATTTAGCTTGCTGAAAGTGTTTTTTGAAGCAGTTTTTTAAGATCATCGGAGTCGGTTGAACGAGAAACCGCTTCTTGATAAGATATTTTCTGTTTTTTGTAAAGTTCCACAAGAGATTGATTCATTGTCACCATGCCAAACTTTCCGCCTGTCTGAATAACAGTCGCTATTTGCTCTATTTTTTGTTCTCTTATGAGATTTTTAACCGCCGAAGTGGCCAGCATGATTTCACAAGCAAGAACTCTGCCTGTGCCGCTGGCGGATGTTAAAAGCTGTTGCGCGAAAACCCCCTGAAGAACAAACGAAAGCTGCACTCTTATTTGTTCCTGCTGATGAGGAGGAAAAACATCTATGATTCTATTAATGCTTTGAGCGGCATCGCTCGTATGAAGCGTGGCAAAAACAAGATGCCCCGTTTCAGCTATATTCAAAGCCGCGCTTATGGTGTCAAGATCCCTCATTTCGCCAATTAAAATAACATTGGGATCTTGCCTTAGAATATGTCTTAAAGCGATGGAAAAACCTTTCGTGTCGGAACCGACTTCTCTTTGATTTACAATGCTCTTTTTATGAACATGAACATACTCTATCGGATCCTCAATTGTGACAATATGATAATTGCGATGTTCATTAAGATAATCTATCATGCTGGCAAGCGTGGTTGATTTTCCCGAACCCGTGGGGCCGGTAACCAAAAACAAACCTTTGGTCAGCTTCATCAAATCATAAACAATCGACGGTAAATTAAGCTCTTCAAATGTTTTAAATTTGCTGGGAATAGCCCTGATAGCGGAGCCAACCACTCCTCTTTGCCTATAAGCGTTCATTCTCAAACGCCCCATTCCTTTTATTCCAAAAGCGAAATCCAATTCATTGGTTTCTTCAAACTTCTGGCGCTGCGAATCAGTCATTAAAGAAAAAATCAGAGTTTGGCACATTTCAGGATTAAGTTTTTCAAAAGGCATGGGAAGAAGCTCGCCGTCAACTCTTATCATTGGCGGAGCGCCGACGGTAAGATGCAAATCCGAAGCATTCTTTTCATGCATCATTATAAATAATTCACTCATTGTAATCATATAAATTCTCCCGACAATCCAATCCCGGCATATCACATCTTCTTCACTGCCGATTTCCGCCCGCTTCTTACTTTCACTTATCAATCAACATCCGATCCTGTAACCCTCACAACTTCTTCCACGGTTGTGGCCCCTTGAAAAAGCTTCCTCACTACGGATTCTCTTAAAGTCAACATTCCGTTCTTAACCGCGGCGGCCTTTAATTTTGAAACTTCCGCCTTATCGGAAATAAGAGTTCTGATTTCGTCATTAACTTCCAGTATTTCATGTATACCGAGCCTGCCTTTATAACCGGTTTTCGCGCATATATCACAGCCTTTTCCCCGCGAAAGAATTATTTTACCATTTTTAAGATTTTTATCAACAAGCGCCTTTCTAATGTTCAAACTGCCCAAAAGTTCCGGTTTAACTTCATAGTTTTCCTTGCAGTTTTTACATATGCATCTAACAAGCCTTTGAGCCACTATCATAAGCATCGTGGAAGAAGTTAAAAAAGGTTCCACCCCCATCATTCCTATTCTGGTTATGGTGCTGGCGGCGTCATTCGTATGCAAAGTTGAAAAAACCAAATGTCCGGTCATGGCCGCGTTAATGGCTATATTCATTGTTTCAAAATCTCTAATTTCGCCGACCATGATTATATCGGGGTCTTGCCTTAAAAAAGATCTTAAACCCGACGCGAATGTAAGGCCGACTCCGGTATTTACCATTACCTGATTTATTCCTTCCAAATTATATTCTATCGGATCTTCAATTGTGATAATATTTACGCCCGGATCATTTAGCGTGGCTAAAGCGGAATAAAGCGTGGTTGATTTTCCCGAACCCGTGGGGCCGGTAATAAGATTTACGCCATGCGGAGCTTTAATGCACTTTGAAAAAATAGCGAGATTTTCCGGTTCAAAACCCAAATCGTCAAGTTTAAGCTTAAGTCCCGACGAATCAAGAATTCTCATAACGATTTTCTCGCCGGGACCACAGGGCAAAACGGAAACCCTAAGGTCTATTTCCCTGTCTTGAACTATTAATTTGGTTCTTCCGTCTTGAGGCAAACGCCTTTCGGAAATATCCAAAGTGGCCATTATTTTAAGTCTGCTTATTATGGCATTATGAAATTTTTTAGGCGGAGCGGGCTGGGGATGAAGCACTCCGTCAATTCTAAATCTAACTCTGGTTTCTTTATAAGTGGGCTCAATGTGAATATCCGAAGCGTGAGCGTTTATCGCGGAAGATAAAATAAGATTTACCATTCTGATTATAGGAGCGTTTTCTTCTCCTTCAAGCGATATAATATCATCGGAATCGCCTTCATCTTCAACAATGGAAACATCATCTTCTCCCGAACCCGTCTTTTTTAAAATTTCATCCAAAGCCTCTTTTGAAGATTTTGTACCGTAAAATCTGTCAATAGATGTCATAATATCGCTTTCAGAACCAAATACCGGTTTTATCTCATAACCGGTCATCATTTTAAGGTCATCAAGCACAACTATGTTAAGCGGATCTTCCATTGCCACTTTCAAAACATTATTTTTTTTCTCAACAGCTATCAAATTATATCTGCGAGCGATATTTTCAGGAATTATCTGCAAAACTTTTTCATTTATTTCTTTATTCACGAGATCAATAAACTCTATGGAAAATTGCTCGCTTAAAAAACTCAGCAACTGCTTTTCGCTTATATAGCCTTTTTCTATCAATAAATGCCCGAGTTTTCCCCCTTGAGCGCGCTGAGCGTCCAAAGCTTCATGCAGCTGTTTTGTATTTATAAGCTTGGAGCTTACCAGCATCTCGCCAAGTCTTCTTGATATATTTATCTGAAAATTTTTTTCAGCCGCCATTGGATTACCTGTATAAAACAACAAATAGTGATAAGGATTAGCCGCAACGCAAAAAAGTAATACAAGGATTTACATACTCCATAATCCTGTTCCGCTATTCCCGCTTCTAATCTCCGTCTACAGTGTTATTATAATATATATTATAAAGAAAAAACTTGTCAAAACAACTCTTCATCACTCTCTTGAGCCCTTATATACCTTACCTTGTCAATAGCGCTAAGCGTTATGTTTTCAAAGCCCGAGGGCTCTTTATGTTTAAAGTCCTTTTTTGGCGGAGCCGGCAACGGCAATTGAGGCAAAGCGCGCAATCTTTTCTTTTTAGGTTTGACTTTTTTGGCGGGTTTTTTAAAAACCGGTTTTTTCACCGCTATCTTTTTAGATGGAAAATCCAAAAGCTCTATGGCATTGTTATTGATGCCTCTGACTATCGCTCTCTTTTCCAAATCTACTTCAAATTGATATATCACTGGCTCTTTACGCTGCCTTAAAAGCCTGTATTGCGTTACAAAAATATTTTTATGCAAAATAGTGGCTGACCATTCCTCATTCAATCCGCCGGACAAACCGGAAAGAAACGCGTTGGACAACCATATGGATATTGAACCTCTTCCTCCCGCGAGTTTATGGTTTTTTACTATGTTTACGGCCATACGAACATTTTCATTGGCTGACGGAACAACGGTTTTCACCTTGGCGGAATCAGCGGGTTTTGGCCGCGTTTTTTTAATCACCGGTTTTTTGGAACTTAAAGCGCTCTTATTTGAAGAAAACGACATAAGAGAAAAATCCGAAAGACTTAAACCGTCTTCAAAGAAAAAGAAACCGAGTCCGCCCGCCACTATGGCCCCGAAAACCATTACAATAGTGAGAAAAAATATGCCGCTTTTTGAGGTTTTGTTTTTTTTGGGAGCTTCAGTTTTAACGGGCTCATCATTTTTTTTCGATTTTAAAAATATTCTCTCCGTTTTATCTTCAAAAGTAGCTTCTTTTATCACTTCAATTTCATTCTTTGATTTTAAATCTTTTGCGGCGGCATATGCCGGCTTAAAATTCGTGTCAGCAGGCTTATCCGCAATAACCGGCTGAACGACAACAGGCTCAAAAGCGGATTTTATTTCTCGCTCCTGTTTTTTAGGAGCGGCCATTTCAGAACGCGCAAAGGAATCAACACCTATTGAAGACTTAATCTCAGACGATTTTTCTTTTTTTATTTCAGGTTCCGTTTTGGACGAACTTTCAAAAACGCCACGAGCTTCCGCTTTCAGCAACATACCGGAAGAAGTGACCGGTTCAGGAGCGGAGACAATTTGTTCCGTATCGGAAGACTTATCCGCCATAACCGGCGCGGCGGCGGAACTAACTTCAGATTTAATTGAAGATTCTTTATTTTCTTTTAAAGTAATAATAATCTTTTCGCCATGTGAAGGCTGTTCCTTTGGAGTTACGGCGGTAAAATCATACATCAAGGCTGAAGGTTGAATATCAAGAGAATTTTCAAGTTCCCGCTCGGGAACATTTTTCTCTTCCGGTTTTTGAGAAGCCGGAAAATCATTTCGAACATCGGAAATTATGCTATTCCGCGTTCCATTTTTAGCGTCTTCTTGAAAATCTTCTTGCTCAACGCGCGAAGAATCCTCTTTTTTTTCATTCTTTTTCAGATTAGCGAACTCATCGGCATAATCATCGTTAAATATTCTTTTGGGTTTGCTATAACCGAGACTTCTAAGTTTATTGCTTAAAATATGCTCGGTATCGGAATCATGCTCGCTTTTATCGGAAAATTTCTTTATCTCCAACACATGATCGCTGGCAAGTTCTGAAATATGTCTGCTTTTTGAGATATCTTTAACTTTAGTCGGAAATTCATTATTAATCGCTTCTTGCTCTTTACGCAATCTTTCCTCCGCGTCAGCCTTGTGCGCGTCTTCTCGCGAAATTTCACCGTTTTTTTTATCCCTGTCCGCATGGCGCTCCATGGAGCCACGGACAATCGCCGCGGATTTCTTGGCAACGGTATCAGCAAATGAAACACGCTCCATCTTTTCCATCATTGAAATGGCGTTATTAAGCTTATTTTCAAGTTCCGATATTTTCTCTTGATTTTTTCTTTCTTCCGAATCCCTAATCTTCATTTTTTCAAACAAAAGATTTTTTTCCCACTTAGACGCTTCCAATTCCTCTTGAAGCTTAGACAATTTAACATCAAATTTATCCGCCAAATTATAATCTATGGCCGGAATTTTATTTTCTTTTGTTTCACTTTTATCATAAACTCCCAAGATAGTATCTATGCTATCAAACAAATTTTCTTCCGGCGCCAAATCTTCGCTTTTCGCGTCAAAATATTCTTGAGCGGCTCGATTTGAAAAACCGGTCTCAAAACCATACTCCTTGGAAATATACGCATTTTCGGAAGATAAAATTTGACCGGCGCCAACCGAAAGAATATTGGCAATTTCAGGCACGGCCTCGGCAGGCTTCCAATCATCGGTATTATCTCCGGTTGAATCTTCCGAACATACCAAACTGCCGTTGCCAAACGCGGGAAGCCCCATCAGCTCGTCAACGCCATACGGTCCCAATATATTGCCATCTGAATAAAACCAGTATTTCATAGTTAGGAACTCTTTTAAATAAGATATCAGTTATCTTATTCAAATTGAATTAAGGATTTAATGCGAAGATGTAACCAAATTGTTACAGAGGCGCGGAGAATTCCCTTGAAAATCGCAGAGATTTGCGTAATCTGCAATTTGGCTTTGCACTTTTGCGGTTAGTTATTTTTGCGTGCTTTGCGTTATAATAAGAGATAGAGTTTTGTCTATCCTTTTAATGACTTCATCTTTGCCGAGATATTCAATCATTTTAAAAAGAGTGGGCCCTTGAGTCCTGCCCGACACTGAAACTCTCACGGGATGAAATACTTGTCCGTTTTTAAAACCGTTGGTTTTGGCAAATTCTCTTGTCTTTGCTTCTATAACGACATCATTAAATTCACTTATTTCCGAATATGTCTTCTTAATGCCGTTTAAAATCTTTTCAATATCCGGAGCCTTTAAAGTCTTATTAATGACACTTTCATCATAGCTGACATCTTTAAAGAAAAACTCCACCAAACTTCCGACTTCGCCGAGAAGCTTGTACTTTTCCTGTTCAATGGCGACAATATCCAAATGGCGAGGATTGGATTTATCCAAAACCAATCCAAAATCTTTCAAATAGGGACCGGCCGCTTCAAAAAGTTCTTCTTTGGAAAGCTGCCGGATATATTCGCCGTTCATCCATGCAAGTTTTACATGATCAAATGCGGCCGGACTCTTTTGACAGCCGCTAAGATTAAATTTTTCTTCAAGCTCCCCTTTTTTAAAAATATCTTGGCTATCGGAAGTTCCCCAACCGAGAAGAGCGAGATAATTTTTCATCGTTTCAGGCAAAAATCCCCGTTTTTGATATTCCGCAATGCTGGTAGCGCCATGCCTTTTGGATAAACGAGCGCCGTCTTGTCCCAAAATCATTGAAAGATGCGCGTGAAGCGGCGGCTGCCAGCCCAAAGCCTTATAAACATTTAATTGCAGAGGAGTATTTGATATATGATCATCGCCCCTTATAATATGCGTCATTTCCATCAGATGATCGTCAATCACGCAGGCAAAATTATAAGTGGGATAACCGGACGCCTTAATCATTATGAAATCATACAGCAGTTTGTTTTCAAATTTAACATGCTTATGTATCAAATCTTCAAATACCGTTTGGCCGTCATCGGGCATTCTGAATCTTATAACCGGTTTTCTCCCCTGCCCGCGAAATTCTTCAATTTGCGCGGCGGAAAGATTGCGGCATCTGTCTTCATCTTTTGAAGAACGCTTTTCCAATTGAGCCTTCTTTCTCATCGCGTCCAATTCCTCGGTGCTGCAATAGCAATAATACGCTTTTCCTTCTTTTAATAATTGTTCGGCGTACTTTTTATAAATCCCAAGGGACTCTCTTTTACTCTGCATATATGGGCCAAAATCGCCTTTTTCACTTAAATCGGGCATAGTCCCTTCATCCCATTTAAGATCAAGCCATTTCATACTGCTGAAAATTGATTTTATGGATTCTTCGCTTGAACGAAGCTCATCGGTATCTTCTATGCGCAAAACAAAAGTTCCGCCCGTTTTTTTGGCGAAAAGATAATTAAAAAGGGCGGTTCTGGCGCCGCCGACATGCAAATGACCCGTAGGAGATGGTGCAAATCTGACTCTTGTTTTCATAATAATAATGATAGCAAATTAGGAAATATAGCTTGAACGCACAATTAAAGAAAAGGGATTATGCTGACAGATTAAGACCTTTCGGCATTTACCTGTAGGACCGTAGTCGG
>DAOWGR010000179.1 GCA_030637365.1 Elusimicrobiota bacterium | reverse complement strand
GGATATTTTTAATGATTATTCCAATGCACACGGCATAGCGGTTTACCTGCCGGAAGATTCGTATAATGCGCACTATGATGAACTTAAATGGGCAAAGGATTCAAATTGGGATGAGTTCATTCAGTGGTATTTGGCTAAATAAATCCAAAGTATTTACAAATTTAAAAGAGCCGGCCAAAATTCAGCCGGCTCTTTTTCCGACCAAATTACCTATTGGAGAAAGGGTCCTAAGACACTGCCAAAAATTTGTGAAACAAGCTAAACTATAAATATAAATCAGTTAACAACGGATATCAAATGAAGAAAATAATATCACAAATCACCATACTTGCGGCGGCATTTCTGTTCATCTTAAATTTAAACGCCAAAGCGGATGAAAATTTCAATTTAAATTCCATCACCGCGAGCGATATCGGCCGTTCTGATGGACATAGTCCGCGTCACGGCACCCAGCATAGCTTTGAATTTTCCGATGCGCTGAACAAAAGCGGCCTCTTCGGTTGGTTAAAACCAAAACCGCAGAAACCTCTGGCCGCAAAAGAATGGACTGTCATGATTTTTATGAACGCCAAGAATAATCTGGTTAAAAACGCTAAAAAGGATATCGCCGAAATGAAAAAGATCGGCACAACCAAAGCCGTTAATATTCTCGTGCAATACGGCGCGCTAAATAAAAAGACAAAAAGGATGATGATAGAAAAAAGGATGAAAGATGACAACGGATTTTTGTCCAGCGGCGAAGTCGTTTATGAAAAATTTAAAAATGTTGATATGGGCGACTATAAAGAAGTTGCGGATTTCATAAAATGGTCAAAAATCAATTTTCCGGCGAAAAAATATATGCTTGTATTGTGGAATCACGGTACGGGTTGGATTGACCCGAAAATGGAAAACGAAAACAATCCCGTTCCCGCCGGTAAAGGCATTTTATTTGATGATGAAACCCAAAACTATGTAAAAACAAATCAAATGGTTGAAATATTTAAAATGGCAGGTCCCGTAGATATTTATGTAAATAATGCCTGCCTTATGCAAATGGCGGAAATTGCTTATGAACTTAAAGATTACACCAAACTTATCGTAGGCTCTGAAGAAACCATGCTCGCTTACGGTTTTAATTACGAAAAATTCCTTAAATTCTTAAATTCAAACACAAATGCCTCTCATGAACAAATCAGCGACTTTTTGATAAATTGGTATAAAGATTTTTATGACAATGGAATACCGGTTTTCTTGGGATTAATAAATATACCTCTTGATTCCATAGGAGCGACCCTATCAACAATAAAATCATCAGCCCTAAATTCTCTTCCAAAACATCTATCCGATTTCGCGAAAACGATAATGGACAATAATGAAACCATAGCCGTAAAACACGCGATACAAAACGCGGTAAGATTTCAAATAGATCCCGCAAATGACCCGAACAAACAAACTTCCTCTTATGTGGATTTATATGACTTCGCAAGACAGGTATCTTTAAAAGCGGCCTCGGGCGAAGTCAAAATAAAAGCGAATAAACTTATGAGTTTTATTTCATCGGAACTTATCGTAAGAACAATCGGCATTAATGGTGACAAAGTAAACGGCTTTGATTACAGCAAAGCCGGCGGCATTGCCATAGAAATGACGCAAAGAGGAACGAATATTTTTCCGGAATCCGCCGAGATTTTTGAAACCAAATATGCCGACTTGTCCCTTTCAAGAGACAGCCTCTGGGACGAATTTTTAGAATGGACGGATGCGGTTTGGGCGCAATAAACAATCAATAAGTTTTAATAAAAAAAGCCAGGGTTTTCGTCCGGGCTTTTTTTATTTATTGAAAAAACAACATTATTAAGACAAGGCTATGCCGGGTGCCGTATCAGAGCTATGCTATCAGAACGGCCCCAAGGCTATGCGCATCAAACGGCCAATTTTTTCTTTATAGCCTTGGCCACATAAGGCGGCACAAGTTTTGAAACATCTCCTCTGAATTTTCCTATTTCCCTGACCATACTGGAAGACAAATGAGAATATTTCGCAGACGGCATAAAGAAAACCGTTTCAATATCTTTATAAAGCATTCTGTTTATCCCGGCTATTTGAAATTCATATTCCAAATCCGAAATAGCTCTAAGCCCCCTTATTACAACATTTACTTTTTTCTGCTTAACATAATCAACAAGCAAGCCGTCAAAACAATCTATGGAAATATTTTTATTCTTCTCTAAAACTTTTTTAAGCATATCCCTTCTTTCTTCAAGAGTAAACATCTCTTTTTTATTTTTATTCGTGAATATGCTGACCACCAAATGATTAAAGATTTTACTGGCCCTTTCCATAATATCCAAATGGCCGTAAGTAACCGGGTCAAAACTGCCCGCATAAACCGCTATTTTCTGTTTCACCCTACCACCTCCTTAGCGGCTATAACCGCTTTTGAAAAAATATTGTATTCTTTTAAAAACTTTTACTTATTTTTGAAAGTCGGACTTCCTAATATTTTTCAAACACTGAAATATTTAGCCTTACGATTATGTAGAACAAAAGCCGAAACGCTTGCCTCAGGCTCCATCATAAAATTATCAGTAAGCTCAACTTTGACATCTTTCTGAGGATTGAGCAAATTAAATATTTTGCTTTGATTTGACAAATCGGGACATGATGGATAACCGAACGAATATCTCTTTCCATTATAAACTGAACGATAAAGCGGTTTATCCGCGGCTTTTTCGGCAATACCCCAGCTTTCTCTAATGGCATGATGAATAACTTCAGCAAAAGATTCAGCCAAACTTAAAGAAAGAGCCTCAATTATATAAGACTTTAAATAATTTCCTTTTTCTCTCTCATTCTTTGAAAATTCTCTAATTCCTTCTCCGCAAGTAATAATAAATAAAGCCGTAAAATCTCTTTTTTTATCGGACAAAGGAGCTACAAAATCAGCAATGGATAAATGTTCTCCTCCCGGTTGCCTTGGAAAACAAACGGTTTCTTCTATATTATCATTATCGTTAAAAAACACGATTTTGTCATTTTCGGAATTAACTTTAAAAAATTTATAAACGCCCTTTGGCCTGATGATTTTATTTTGAATGATATATTTTTTTATTTCATCAATAATTTTCTTTGTTTCTTCCATCTTTTTCG
>DAOWGR010000141.1 GCA_030637365.1 Elusimicrobiota bacterium | reverse complement strand
GGCTCAGCCTGCTGGGATGGATTTTCGAGAACTGAACCGCGAAGTTCACCACGCTCAAGGCCCGGTCGAAAGACAAATCCCAGTTGGATTCGTAAGGTCCCGACCTGACCTGTGCATTGTCCGTATGTCCTTCCACGATTATTTCATTGTTTAATTTGTTTAATAATTTTCCCATTACATCCAAAATATTCGCCGCGTGATTTCCCAAATCGGCGCTGCCTGATTTAAAGAGTATCGGGCTTTCCACATTTATTCTTATTTCTTTGCTTGTTATTTGAACTTCCGCGTTATCAAGCTGAGAAATGGTTTTGGCTATGTCTTTTTCTTTTAATTCTTGTATCAGTTCTTTGGCTTTTTTTTCTTTTTCGTCAATGGCTTCATTGTTAAGCCCTGCCGCGAAACTTCTTTTAGCTTCCGCTCCTTGAAGGGTGAACACATAAAGCATTAGAAAAAAAAGCATCAAATTGGTCATAATATCCGACAATACGATAAGCCAGAGATGGTTCTCTTTCTCTGTTTCTTTTTTTTTAACGCTTTTAAAAAACAGGCTCACTTGTTTTTTTACCTTTCCCATTTCCGCGCAATTATGACGCCGCGCCGACACTGGAAATTATTAAATTTTCTTTTTAGCTTTTTTTCTCAATTGCAGCGACAAATAGCCTTCAAGTTTTTTGGAAACAAGCCACGGCACATCTCCGTTATAAACCGACAATATGCCTTTGGCTATTATTTCTCTGCTTAAAATATCTTCATCGGAATAATAACTGAGTTTGCTTGCAATGGGCAAAAACAAAAAATTGGCTGAAAATATGCCATAAAACGAGGAGGTCATCGCTATTGCCATTGAAGAGCCCATCATCGCGGGATTTTCAATATTTCTTAAAACCTGCACGACTCCGATTAAAGTTCCCAAAAGGCCGAATATCGGGGCGAATGTTCCCGCGGAATTGAAAACATTGGATTGTTGCTGATGCCTTAATTGGGTGGTGCTTATGTCGTGAAGCATTCTTTCTTTGAGAATATGCATGTCAACGCCGTCAAGCATCATCTGGCAGGCGTCCGTTAAAAAGGGATGAGGAAGCTTCTTGATTTCCCCGCCAAGAGATTCTATGCCGTTTCTTCTGGAAACTTCAGCTAAATGGACTATCGTTTGTATCAGCATGGGAATGGAAGGTCTTTTTGGCGGAAATATGATTGCTTTGACGGATGAAAAAGTCCATTTCAACGCGTCCCAAGGATAAGCTATCATTACCGAAGCCAATGTTCCGCCGAATATTAATATTATGGCCTCAAAATTCAAAAGAAACTTAAGCATTCCTCCGAGTGAAAGGACAAAAACCACAACCCCGGCGCCTATTAAAGCGCCTAATAAAGTCATTAAATCCATAAAGCCGTATCCTCCGTTAAATTAAGCGATAAATCAAATCTTTTTTTGCTGAGTGTTTAAATTTGTTGTTTGCGCGGTATTTCCCTGTTTTGGTAAAGAGGGTGCCGCGGGAGGAGGTGTTTTTGGCGGTGTTGTCGTTGGTTTCGCGATATTTTCTTTCATAAATGAAAAAGAAGGGACGGCGCCGGCTGGCTTGGAAGCGTTTCCCCTCATAAAAGAGGGAGTTGAACTTGCCGGTCCGGCTGCGGTTTTGTTAAGAGTGATGAACCCTTCTTTTATCAATTGTTTAAGCGCTTTTATCACAAGCAGTCTTTCTTCTTTTGTCGCTTCAGAACTCATCTTTCTGGTAAGGTCAAGTTCTTGCTGGAATCTTTCTTGCATGCCGCCGGATAACTTATTTACAAAATTTTCGGTTATGTCGGAATTTTTAAGCGCGGCCGCGAGATTGCGCATGGGAACGCGTCTTGCCAGAAATTGAGCGTGGGCCGGCTCAAGATTTTTAATGTCTGAAAATCTGACTATTTGAGCTTTAATTTTTTTGAAAAACAAAGGATTGGACAGCGTAAAAGTTGAAATGGCCTTTTCCTGAAATTTTTCCTGCAGCGTTTCGATGATATTGAGAGTTTTATCTTCCCCTCCGACCACATATTCAAGTTTGGTTAAAATTTCAGATTCAAGTTTTCTTACAGTCTCTTCGGGGAGAAGAACGACTTTGGGAAGATTTTTCAGCGCTTCTATGCTGTTTGGGTACAGCGCTTCTATAAGTTTGGATGATGTTTCTTGAGGAATATAATTAAGAACTATCGTCAGATCTTCAATGGATTTGTCTTTCAATATAAATGTTAAATTCGCGATATTGCTTTCGTTTATGAACCAAAAAGGTTTTTTCGTGCCTTCTTCAGACAAGACATTATCAATAGCTTGAACCTGTTTTTCATCTTCCGCGGACGATTTTAACGCTTCCAACGGCCTTGAGTCGGAATCAGAGTCGGCTGCTTTTGACGCCGCGAAAAGTTCCGCCATGCGTCCGGCCGTTTTTGAAATGGGTGACAAAAATATTGTAACAATCAATGTGGCGAAAATGGCGATAAGAATAATCCATATTAAATTCCAAAGATGGGGAGGGGTAAACATATCCCTGGCGGTAAATGGTTTGTTTTTTTTAAAGCTCATTTTTTCTATGCTTATAAGATCTTGTCTGTCGGGGGGAACGCCCAAAAGGCCGCCCGTTAATTTTTTTGCCAGCTTAATGTCTTCTTTTGAGGTTTCTTTATCCAAAATTATGGTGGCGGTTATTTTTTTTACCATGGTAAGCGAATTCGTGAAATTTATTTCACCCACTTTTTCTTTTTGAGGCACTCCGGGAAGAAAATCAAAAGCATTGGTTTCTTCTTTTTTTTCATTAAGTTCGGCTATTATGATAACGATTATATTATCCGTTCCCAATGCTTCGGAAAGCACCATCTTAACTCTTTTTTGTAAAGAGTTCTCAAGAGCTATTTTAGCTTCCACGGATGATTGTGTGGCGGCTTGAATATAAGTATTTGTTGACGCCAGTAAAGCGAATGATAAAGATAAAAATAATGAGCGGATTAATGTTTTTGCCATTTTTTAGAACTCCTATAATTTATATTATTATATTATTATTTTTAATGGAACCGCAATGG
>DAOWGR010000046.1 GCA_030637365.1 Elusimicrobiota bacterium | reverse complement strand
TCTTGCCATAAACCACATCCTGTATATATACGGGCTGTTCTTGAGCCGATATAAATGACATGAAAAACAAACATATCAAAAACATAAAACAAAAACTTTGAATTATTGGCGCGAAATACTCCTTAAGGCTATTTCCTTGTTTTTTCATTTTTATCCCCTCGCATTACTAATCTTATTTCAGCCATTTTCCACTTTGAAGTTGGAAAATGGCATACCCTATTATTTTTATTATACCACTTATAAGCTATATGTCAATGGCGCGCCACCACTTATATATTATGGATAATAACGGCGCTATTGAATACAATCTATCATGGGGATTTGGAGGACGAGTGAAAAAAAATTTGGAAATCATTATAGGCGCGAGAATAAGACTATTTCGAAAAGAAATAGGATTTACAATTGAGGAATTGGCCTTTAAGGCTCAATTACATCCAAACTATCTTGGCGATATTGAAAGGGGAATGAGAAATCCTTCTCTTAAAAATCTTGATAAAATAGCGAACAGCTTGGGGAAACCGCTTACCGCAATATTTTCAATCAATAACCATAGAGAAGACACCATGATGGGAGCGTCAAAAATACGCGAAAAATATTTTGATTATCCGGCCAAAAAATATTCCGAAAATATTTTATCTTTGATTAAATCCCTCATGAAAAATTCCGAAAAAGACCGCGAATATGTAATCCAAACGGCCAAATCCCTCAGCAATCAATTAAGAAAAAAATAAAAAAACAGCTCGGCAGGCACCAGACAACAAATATTTTTTGCACAGTGTTGTTCGGCTTGTGACCTGTGACCGAAAAAGCTATCGCTTAATTGCATTGGGTGTTTATTGAGACTGCCACGCTGTCGCGCTGTAGCGTTTTAAGTTACCCTACCACCTGCTTGTTCCGCATAGCGGAACTTCTGTATTTCAAATCGCCTTATAGGCGATAAGCAGGTGGTAGGGTTAATGTTCCGCGTCGCAGAATTCTTGGGGTTCCGTGTCTTTTACAAATGCTTCAAGAAACCTTTTTCTACATGTCGGGAGGGCGAGTTTTCCGGTTGTTGGATCTACTGTCACTAAAACAATATCGGGAGGCATAAAAAAATCCGAGATGGGTTTGTCTTTTAAAGCTTTCTTCATTATCGCCGTCCACCACGGAGCCACCATGCCGCCGCCCGTCCAGTGTTTTAATGTTGGAAAAGAATAATCATCATAACCCACCCAGCCCGCGGCCACATAATCAGGGGTCATACCGATAAACCATAAATCTTTAGATTCCTGACTGGTCCCGGTTTTACCGGCTATCGGCCTTCTAAGCCTCCGCACATACCCCCCCGTTCCCCGTTCAACAACTCCTTTCATCATATTTAGCAAAACATAACAATTTTGAGGCGAGAATCTTTCCTCTTCGCGGGGAATATGACTTTCAAGAATTTTGCCTTGAGCGTTTACAACTTTTATAACGGAAAAAGGATCGGTATGTATGCCGGAATTGGCGAAAGTTCCAAAGGAGTTCGCCATTTCAAGATTCGTAACCAAGGAAGTGCCAAGCCCGACCGAAGGCACGGGAGCCAAATAGCTTTTAATGCCGGCTTTATGCGCCACATCAACAACAAGCGTGGGGCCGACTCTGTTTACGAGATAAACGGACACGAGATTTCTGGATAATTCAAGCGCTCGCCTTAAAGTAATTCTGCCCATAAAATTATCGCCGTAATTGCTCGGAACCCATATTTTAAAATCTTTATTGCCGACAAACGGCTGAATGGCAAGATCAATGGAATAAGTATCGGTAGCCCCTTCTAAAAGACGCCAATCTTTTCCGTCATAATAAAAAGCCATCTGAGAATCTTCCACCATGGTAACCGGAGTATACGCGCTCATAAGCGCCGACATCCACACAAAGGGTTTGAATGTTGAACCCGCCTGCCGCTTGCTTTGAGTCGCCCTGTTAAACTCGCTTTTCTTATAATCCCTGCCGCCTATCATCGCTCTTATGGCTCCGGTCTTGACATCCAGCATTATAAAAGAGCCTTGAAGCGTGGCCGTGGATAAAGGATTATCGGGCGTAGAATTATTCAAAACATATTTGGCCTGCTCTTCATCGCGATATTTAAGCTGTTTCTCCATTTCTTCTTCAGCCACTTTCTGAATGCCCATATCAAGCGTGGTATAGATTTTCATACCGCCTTTCCATAATTGAGCGCTTCCGTATTTAGCTGTCATCTTACGACGAATATGCTCAACAAAATAAGGAGCTCTCACGGTAAATATGGATGATTTTTCGGTGGGCACCGGTTCTCTGAGAGTATCCTCCCTTTCTTCACGGGTAATATACTCCCTATCCTCCATTCTCTTTAAAACAAGAGAGCGTCTATGCTTTGCTTTTTTCTCATCTTTAAAAGGAGAATATCTTTCAGGCAAAGCCACGAGTCCGGCCAAAAGAGAGCAATCGGCAAGAGTCATTTCGGAAACATCTTTGTCAAAATATAATTTCGCCGCCGCCCGAACGCCATAAACCCCGCCGCCCCAGTAAATTTGATTTAAATACATCTGAAGTATTTCTTGCTTGGAAAAATTCCTTTCAATTTGAATTGAAAGAAACATTTCTTTTATCTTTCTTGTGATAGTTTTTTCGGGTTTAAGAAATATAAGCTTTGAAAGCTGTTGAGTAATGGTGGAACCGCCTTGCGCCGCGCGCCTGTGCATAATATCGCGCATAAGCGCTCTCATTATCCCCCTTGGCGAAATTCCCCAATGCTTAAAAAAATCATGGTCCTCCATGGCTATTATGGCATTTTGCAAATCAACCGGAATTTTGTTTAAAGGCAAAAAAGCCCTTCTTTCAATTGAAAGTTCGGCTATAATTTCTTCATTAACATCATAAACATATGTGGTTAGCGAAGGAGTATATTCATCAAGCTTATCTATGGAAGGAATATCGGAAAGAATCTTTCTCATCAACAACGATGAAGATATTATAACAATGGCGGAAAATACCGCCACTAAATAAACAAATCTCAAAAAAAGCCTTTTAGAAGACAATTCTTTAAGTTCTTTTATCTTATATTTTCTGAGCATAATCCGTTTTTATTATACAAAATAGAAGTCAGAAGCAAGAGGCACCCTTAGGAATCTGAAAGATTCCAAGCCTATGGCAGTGCCGTATCCCGCCACTACTGCGTCGGCGGGCAGGCAGAAGCTATGCATATCAGACGGCCAAGGATGTTGGTCCCATGAATACGGTAAGATTACACGGGGAGAAGCCAGAAAAAAACTAAAACAACAATGATAATGAGCCTGAACAAGACACGGGAACAAATGTTTTTTACTGGTGACCGGCAACTGGAACCTGGTGACTAAAAATGCGCTGCGCGCGTTTTTATTATTGTCAAAAAGAAAGATAAAATGCTATTTTATCCTATATGAATATAAAACCGATACTCAGCGCCGCGATAATCGCTCTTTTTTTAAACGCTTGCGATAAACCTGTCAATGAAACAATAATAGCGACTGTGGGCAAATCAAAAATAACCCAAAACTATATTGAGAAAAAATTACTGGAAATATCTCCGGACTATCAAAATTATCTTATGACGAAAAACGGAAAAAAACAATTTCTTGACATCCTCATTAACGAACGATTAATTCTTCTGGACGCGAAAAACAATGCCGTTAACAAATCAAAAATGTACAAACAACAAACAAAACAAATGAAGCGGGAACTGAATAAAAAATTGGACGAATTTAAAAACTATCTGCTTACAAAAATGTGGATAGAAGAGCTTAAATCAACCAAAATAGAAATCTCCAAAGAAGAAATAAAAACATACTATGACAAACACCGGCGCGAAGTGACGCTTGAACAAATTTTACTGCCAACTTATAAAGAGGCGGAGAAAATTTACAAAAGAGTTAAATCCGGCCACAATTTTTCAAAAATAGCGAAAGAAAAATCAATGTTCACCGGACTTGCCAACGGAGGGCGCCTGCCGCCAATGATGAAAGGGGAATTTATACCAGAGCTTGAAGATATGGCTTTCAAAATAAAAACCAAGGAAGTGCAGGGCATAGTGAAAACAAAATTCGGCTATCATATTCTCCGGAAAATATCCCAAAAGCGTCTTGCTTTTAATGACGCGACGCAAAGCCGAATAAAACGAATACTGGAAAAGAAAAAATTTGACGAATACATTGAAAATCTTCAATCAAAATATAAAATAGAGGTGTTTGATGAAAAATACAACTAAGTATTTGCTGTTCTGCTTGATTCTGACGGTGAGCGGAACCGGTTATTTGCGCGCGAAAGTCATGGACAAAATAGTGGCCAAAGTAAACGGAGAGCCCATAATGTCCAGTGAATACGCCAAAAATAAAACCACGGTGATTGAACAATATAAAAGAGCTATGCCGGGATTTTTCAATCAAGAAAACGCGCTAAAGGAATTGTCAAAAAAAGTTCTTGACCAAATGATTGATGATATTTTGCTGAAACAAAAAGCCAAAACCATGAAAATCAAAGTTTATGCCAGAGAGCTTGATAAAGGCATAGATGAAATTAAAAAAAGATTCTCTTTTAACGCGAAAGGAGAAATATTAAGCGGCGAAATGGCTGAAAAAGCGTTTGAAAATGAATTGAACAAGGAAAATCTGACTTTGTCCGGTTTCAGAGAAAAAATACGCGGACAAATAATGGTAAGAAAGCTTATAGACCAAACAATTCGTCCGAAAGTGAAAACTCCCTCTGAAATGGAAATTCGGACTTTTTTCAACAAAATCAATTATATTGTAAAAGGCGACTCGTCCACCTTAAAAAACCTACCCGAGGAACAACAACAAGACATGCTTGCCGTAGCGTTAAAATTCAAGGAATTAACCGCGGAAAGACTGCGCGTAAAACATATATTCGTAAAAATTGAAGAAAACGCCTCTTTTCTTGAAAAAAACAAATCCTTAAAAAAAGCTCGGGATATAAAGAAAAAATTGGATAAAGATGAAGATTTTGAAGATCTGGCCAAAATCCATTCCGATGATAAAGAAAGCGCTTTAACCGGGGGAGACTTGGGCTATATTTTTAAAGGCCTTCTGCCTGAAGAACTTGAAATAAAAGCCTTTTCAATGCAAGTGGGCGAGATATCCAAACCGATAAAAACAAAATTTGGTTATCATATTATTAAAGTTGATGAAAGGAAAGCCAAACAAAAACTTAAATTCAACAAAATACAAAATGAACTCGGACAATTATTGTCAGCCCAAAACTTTAAAGAAGATCTGCTTGAATTTGTGGATAAATTGAGAACAACGGCTAAAATAAAGCTGTTTATTGACGAAAAAAAATAGAGGCAAGAAGTCAGAGGCAAGAGGCAAAGAAATAAAACTGCACAAAGAGTAACAACATTTTTTTAAAGACATTCCTTACACATCTGATTTCTAACTTCTCCCTGTGTAATTTTGTTCACGGGACTAACATCCCTGAAATCTTTCAGTCTAAAGACTTCAGAGATTTCTAAGTGTGATATCTGGTTTCTAACACCTTTCTTCCATCATCCGTTTTTTAGAGGTCATATAATTGAAAAAAACAATAGCGATAACTTTGGGCGATCCCTTGGGAATAGGCCCGGAAATAATAGTTAAAGCCCTTAAATCAAAAAAAGCTCCGCATTCTTTTATTCCGATAGTCATAGGCGAACCTGAAAGCCTAAAAAAAGCGGGATGGAATTCTTCACTTTCCCACTTTATAAATGTATCCCGTCTAAAACCTGATTTAAAAATAAAGAAACCGAATAAAACCGCGGGATTGATTTCCTTTAACGCCGTAAAAACCGCCGTAAAACTCGCTTTGGCAAAAAAGGTTGATGCCGTTGTTACGGCTCCCATTTCAAAAGAAGCGTGGCAAATTGCCAAAATCAAATACGCCGGGCATACAGATTTTTTCAGAAAAAACTTAAAATCCGATCCGTTAATGACTTTTATAAGCGGCAATATTCGCGCGGCCCTTTTAACCGAACATATTTCTCTGAAAAATGTTTCCTCACAAATAACCAAGAAAACCATAATTGAGAAAACGGAACTTTTTAACAAAGCCCTTAAAACTCTCGGAATTAAAAAACCGAAGATTTGCGTTTGTTCTTTAAATCCTCATTCGGGAGACAATGGATTAATGGGAGATGAAGAAATAAAAACAATATCTCCGGCCATAACCGCGCTAAACAAAAAAGGAATCGCAGCGCGCGGCCCTTATCCAGCTGACAGGGCATGGCTTGAGCATATAAACGGCAGCTTTGACGGTATCTTGACGAATTATCACGATCAGGCTTTAACGCCGCTAAAAATAATTTCAAGAGGACATAATTTTACGCACTGGACATACGGCCTTGATTTTATAAGAACTTCCCCCGCTCACGGCACGGCCTTTGATATCGCGGGTCTAAAAAAAGCCAGTCATTTAAGCATGCTGACTGCCATATTATTTGCTTTAAACCTGGTTAATAGAAAACAGCAAGACAGCTCGACAGCTTGGCAGCCAAACAAAAATCCGAGGACATCATGATTGAACTAATCGGATATATAGGCTCTTTACTGGTAGCGCTCTCGCTTTTAATGAGCAATATAAAAAAACTTAGAATGCTGAATCTTCTAGGTTCGCTTTCTTTTACCATTTACGGTTTTCTTACCAAAACTTATCCCGTCATGCTGGTTAATTTGTTTATCTCGATTATAAATATTTGGTATCTGACGCAAATGGCCATGAGAAAAGATTTTTTCAAAACACTTGAAGTCCGCCCCTCAGACACCTATCTTGAAAACTTTCTTAATTTTCACCGCAAGGATATAAAACTTTTTTTCCCTGACTTTGACATAAAAAAAATCGCTTCGCCAAGATGCGTGTTTATATTAAGAAATTTAATTTCAGCCGGACTTTTCATATACACGGTTAAAGAAGATACGGCAATTATAGAACTTGATTATGTGACGCGAGAATACAGGGATTTTAAAAACGCCGGATATTTTTTTACAGAAAAAACCATTAATCAAATATTTCCCTGCATTAAACACCTTGAAATACATTTATCTTCCAAAAAGCATTTGAAATATCTTTTAAAAACCGGGTTTATTAAAAGCAAAGAAACACCCGGAATTTTCATAAAACAAATAAAATAAACAGGCGTTAAGTGTTTATGGCGTTAATGGCGTGGAGCGTTAACTTGTAAATCCCATACACTTTAAGGAACTTGAACAAGGCGAATAGGCAAATCGACTTTGGGCATACCGGCGGCGGTATAATAATCATGCCTATCCGGCTTATTATTTACCGCCATAATGAGCGGATTTACTCTGTATTTGACAATAATTTCTTTTGACTTCTTAATTATACCCACTATTTTAAAAATGCCGCTTGGAAAATCAGATAAAGAAACAAGAATAACCGCGTTTTTCTTCGTGAAATCAATATCGGGAAAATCGCCTTTATGCGAAGAAGTGAATGCCGCCCATGTTTTAACGCCAGTAAACAATTTATAATCAACAGAAACCTTTATCATGGTTATCTTTGAATCAGATTGCGCGTCAGCTTCGCCCAAACCCGGAACTCTGGAAATTTTAACGGTTTGTTTTACCACATCCGTGGAAATAAAGATTTTTTTATCAAAATCTCGTTCATTAAGCTGAATAGGATCGGTTTTGTTTTTTTTGGATTGTGCCATATCCCGCAATTTTCGCATCATGGATTTAGGCGGAGGATTTACTCCTTCAAAATCGGAGTCTTTGATAATTCTTATGGCGCCATGCGAATAAACCGGAGCGGAAGTTTCAACAAATCTGAATTTTCGGCCAAAATCCCGCTCATTCTCCATACTTTTTTTCGCTTCAAAAAGTATTTTTTCAGTCATCTTACTCGCGTATCCCGCGAAACGATCTTGTTTCTTTTCCCGTGATAAGCGAATAAACATAAAAACAAGCGCCAAACAAATAATGGCGGATAAAGCGTAAGCATAGTATTTAAGATTCTCGCGTTTCATATTGAATAAGAATTTTATAATTGTACAATAAATCGGATAACCTTTGCTCCCCGCTTTTTTAAAATCACCTTACGAACGCGCCGCCAAAAAAATCGGAGTCTGTTTTTTCGCGCGTTGGCATTTTAAGGAACAGTAAACCGTAATTTAATGAAAAGGCATTATTTTTGTAACATCTTAATACTAAAATTCATAGTGATAGGTTCGCGGTTTGCAAAGATTTGAAGAATAAACCAATAACCTGAATTACATGGAGACAAATTATGAAATACTGGGCATATATAAAAAATGAAATTCTCGGTCCCTATGAAAAAGAAAAACTTTTTGAAATTCCGGATTTTGACCCGACAATTTTACTGTGTCCTCAAACTCCCATAGGCGAAAAAACGGAAGATTGGAAAGAAGCCGCTTCTTATCCCGAAATTTCCGCCATGCTTAATTCTCCAAAAATCGACAATTTAAAAAAAGCGGACAAAGACCCCGCGGAAAAAGAAAACAAACCGATCGCGGAAGTCTCTCTCCAAGAAAAAAACGAAGATATTCAAAAAAAGCCTGAAACAGACGGAACCGCCGCGCAAGAAGCCACAGTAAAAAATGAAAAACCCGATTCCGAACAAGAAACTCTTTCTTTGAATCAATTAAAACCAACGCCGTTAGACGCTTCTCCGGTCAATGAGGAAAGCCCTTCTTCCATCACTCCGCTTGATAATTTTGAAGTAAACAAACTCTCGTCCATTAACAAAGAGGACGAGGAGAAAAAGGAATCGCCTCAAACGCAAGAAAAACCTTCAACAAAAGAAGAATCATCCGCAATGCCCGATACGGTCTCAACGAATTCAATTTTTGATCCAATATCCATCTCGCAAATAAACAGAAAAACTTTAGAGGGCTTGAAAACCCAAAAAGACGCCGCGCAAGAAGAAAATCCCCCCGCAAATGAAAAACTTGAAACACCCGTCAAAGAGAGCCCTGAAACTTCCGATATCAGCGCGCATCCTCCGGCCGTTTCCAATGCCGAGAACACACAAAGCCCGCTGGAAGCGGAACAGGACATATATGGTAAATTAAATGAGTTATCGCGAAATTCCATTTCAAAATCCGATTTGTCAAGTTACATGGAACCTATAAACAATAAGCTTTCGCAAATAGATAAAAACATATCTGATTTGGAAACTGCCAAACTGGCGAATGAAATCAAAGAAATGTCCGGCAAACTCAACCATCTGGAAGATGTGATAAATGAAATAAAACTTAATATGTCAATAGAAAGACAGCCGGCGGAAAACGCCATTCAACAAAAAAAACATCTCAAGAATGATAATTTACGGCAAGGATTTTCAGTTATGGGAGAGGAAATCAAAAAACCAAAAGAAACAGTTGAAGATATCTCCAAAGCGATCTCAAAAGAAAAAAATAAAATTATTGATGAAGGAGAAAAACGCGATGAAAAATCTAAAAAGCCGTCTCTAATTAAGGCATTATTCAAGTCTCTGTTGACAGTAATTTTATTGGCGGCGGTATTGGTCATAAGCGCGATAGCGCTTAAACAAGCGGGAATTATAGACCTTGCCAAAATACTGCCTTTCACATTTTTAACCGAAGAAAAAACTCAAACATACAATACCGCTCCGGCAAGCCAAACCGTGGAAAAAAACCCGCTTCCGCAACGGGACATGAACCCTGAAATAATATTTTTCACAAAAACCTATTCCAACAAAACCGGAACAAAAAACATTGAAAACCAAATAATCCTTATAGCCGGCAAATTAAAAGGCGACACCGACTCGATTGAATGGCAAGCAAACAAAATATCCGGAAATATTTATATGGTTAATGCGGCTGTGCCTGTGCCAAGCAAACAATCTAAAATTGATTATGATTTTGAGACCGATTATATTGAGAAAACGGTAAAGCCGCTTAATACTCAAGCAAAAAATGTTCTTGATAATCTCATTGATGTAATTAAACCAAAAAAGAAACCGATGAAATCAAAAAAAAGAGCGTTAAAATACGGAAAATCCTCAAGAAAAAAACGAACATACGCCAAATCTTCAAAAAAAATCATTAAACCGGCGGCTAAAAAACCTGTCGTAAAAGAACCGGTTCCCGAAGATGATGAATATGAGTATGTCTATGAGGATGTGGAAAACGATGAGACTGAAACAGAACAATATATACTGCCGGGCATGCCGGGATTCTGAAACTACAGCAAAATTAAGGGTTATGGATTATGGCAGACTACTACTTATAAACGCCTAATTCCTTGTTTGGTTGGTTTCTTAAGCGCTGTTTTAATCAGTCGATCTATAAGCGCTTTGATTTTTATTCCCGAGAATTCCCAAAGGCTTGGATAAAGACTATGCGAAGTAAATCCCGGAATTGTATTTATCTCACAAAAATAAAATTTATCTTCATCACACGGATCCATTAAAAAATCAACTCTGGCGAAACCCGAGCAATTTAAAGCGCGAAAAACGCCAATAGACATGGAACGCATTTTCTCTGAATTTTTTTTAGATATTTTCGCGGGAAGAATTAAATCAAAACCTTTACTATCCAAATATTTGGCGTCATAATCAAAAAAGTCGTGTTTTAGCGGTTTCACTTCTCCGCAAACGGACGTTTGCGGTTTTTTGCCGTCGCAAAAAACACCGCAAACAATCTCGCGCGCTCTTTCAATTCCTTTCTCAATCATAATATTATCATCATGTTTAAAAGCCGAATTTATCGCTTTTTTGAGACAAGATTGTTTTTTAACTTTAGTTACGCCTACGGAGGAACCCAAAGATACCGGCTTAACAAAAAGAGGAAAGTCCAACTCTAATTTTGGCCGATTGACAAGCAAATCGCTTTTTGAAAATGAAATATGTTCAAGACAAGGAATATTTTCTTTTTGAGCGATAAATTTGGTCATAACTTTATTTATCGCGCATGAAGACGCGGCAACGCCGCTGCCGACATAAGGAATATCCAACAACTCAAATACCCCTTGCAACACTCCGTCTTCTCCCGTGGTTCCGTGCACAATCGGAAAAACAACATCTATTTTCAACGGTAATATTTTTTTATCGGCTCTTTGGCAAACCACAAAACACTTTTTGGGAGGATATGGCAAAACATCCGCTCGCGCGGAAACCGCCTTTTTATTTATAAATTTTTCAGAATCAACAAGAAACCACTCGCCTGAACGCGAAATATAGATACAAAATAATTTATAAAGCTTCGGATTTATTTCACGACATATCGCGCGGCCGGATTCTAAAGACACATTATGTTCCGGAGATTCTCCGCCAAAAACAACCGCGACATTAATTTTCTTTTTCATAGCAATATTATAAATAATTAAAATCAGAAATCAGAATGCTGAAGCACAAGACAATACTTAGCCGTATGATACGACACTGACATAGCCTTTATAAGAGCATTCCTCATACATCTGACTTCTTGCTTCTTGCTTTTGCCAATTGTTTTACTGCCAAACTGCCGCGCTGTAGCACTGTCGCCTTCTGCCTAATCACCTTTGCTTACCGCATCAATAATGCCGCCGCCCAAAACTTTATTGCCTTTATAAAAAACCGCGGATTGACCCGGTGTTAAAGCGAATTGTTTTTTATTAAAAGATAATTTCATGAAATTTTTACCTGTTTTAAATATTTTGCATTTTGCCGGCTCATGACGATACCTTACCTGAACTTTGATTTCATCATTTTCTTTAAATTTTTCAGGACATATCCAATTAATATTTTTAACGGAAAAATTTTTAAAATAAACATCTTTCAATTTACCAACCACTATGCGATTGGAGGCCGGAATAATTTCAGTGACATATCGCCTGTTTTTAGCCGCAATCCGAAGCCCTCTTCTTTGGCCCACCGTAAAATTAAAAAATCCGTCATGAAAACCCAAAACCTTGCCTTTCTCATCCACAATATTCCCTTTCGAGATCCCCGTTTGCCCGCTTTGGAAAATAAATCCGGAATAATCACCATCCGGAATAAAACAAATATCTTTACTTTCTTTTTCTTTAGAAAAAGACAAGCCGAAATCCAGCGCCATTTTTCGCACATCCTTCTTTGTTAAATCACCCAAAGGAAAAATAATATTTTTTAATTTATTTCGCTTGATACAATAAAGAAAATAACTTTGGTCCTTTTCCGCGTCCCTCCCTTTAAAAAGACCGAATTTTCCATTTCTCCCGATAATTTTGGCATAATGGCCGGTGACAAGCGCGTCAGCGCCCATTTTCTCGGCCAACTGAAAAAGATAACCAAATTTTATTTTTCTATTGCATTCAATACAGGGATTGGGAGTGCGGCCGCTCAAATATTCGCCAACAAAGCGATTTATAATTTCTTTTTTAAATAAGATTTGAACATTTTTAAAATAATGCTTTATCCCCAGTTTCGCGCACACTTCCCGAGCTTTACTTAATGAATCATCCCCCACGCAACAATCCATATCTATCGAATTTCTCTTAAAAACGAGCCTTAATGTAACACCGATAACTTCATAGCCTTCTTTTTTAAGAATTGCCGCCGCGACCGAAGAATCAATACCCCCGCTCATAGCGACAATGACTTTTTTTTTTCATACCCAATCCGTTCTCGAGTAATCCAGCTCTTCTGGAACAATATTAAAAGCTATGCGAACCAAAAGGACTGGACGATTCGGAAAAGTTTATTGCTGTTTTTTATTCTGCCGCGCTGTTGCCTGTCGCGCTGTTGCGCTATTTATTATTTCCCAAAATCAAAACCTTCAAATAAATCTTCCATTGCACTGTCATCCGAAGAAGCCTTTGCTTTATCGGCTTCTTTTAACATTATTGTTTTGGGGCCGCCGCTTCCCGGCAAAGTCATCATCTTGCCCGGCCCCTCTCCAACCGGTTGAACAATAATATGGCGAATTCCTTCGGCAAAAGCGAGGAAACCCGTATCAAGATTATAATAAAGTCTAAAAGAAGATTCTTTCATTTGCGGTTCATAAGTTTTTCCAAGATTTATTTTTTGCTGTTGCCAACCCGGATTATAAACAATCTTCCCTTCAACATCCACTTCATCATCAATCACCGGCAATGAAAATTGTATTTTAAATAATCCTTGCGTATCGCTTACCCCGGGAGTAAAAGAAAGATTGATATAAGAGTTGGCGCTTTCTTCAATAGCGTCAAACTCAATAATATCGCTTTTCTCTCTGAGTCTGCCCGCAATTGCCCGCACCGTCACTCCCTCTATCGGATTATCCGCATAATCCGTGACAATGCCCTGAATATACCCTTCTAAAAATACTTTGGTCTCGGTTTTTGAAAAAAACAGAAAATTACTGCTGCCCACCACTTTTTTTGTAAAAGTTAAATCAGTAACTCGCTTATTGGTAAAATCCATTACTTTAAGTTTTTTAAAACTCCCAAAACAGCCGGAAAAAGAAATAACGGCCGATAGCAGAAACAATGGCATTATTTTAACAATAAACCTCATTTTTTCTCCTTATTTGGCAAAGAGGCCGCTTTTATCCCTCTACTCTCCGCTCACTGCTTTTTGCCCTCTATTTTCTTTTGTTCTTTGCTTTTTTCATGCGCCGCGGCATTTTGAAATTTTCCACTGCTTGTTTTGATAAAAAAAACAACTCTTCTGTTTTTTCTTCTGTTTTCATGCGAAATATTGGGCACAATAGGACGATGCTGACCATAACCTATCGCAGCCATTTTAGCGGGCGGAACATTCTTACCGATAAAATACTTAACAACTTCAGTCGCCCTCGCCGTAGACAAATCCCAATTTGAAGAAAATTCTTTGGTTTTTATCGGAACATCATCTGTATGGCCTTCAATTATAATTTCATTTTTCTCAATTACTTTCTTAATAACTTCCAACATTTTATCCAGAGTTTGCTTCATTTCTCCCGTCAATTCGGACTTGCCACTCTCAAAAAAAGACAATTCCCCCTGTTCTTCCAACGAAATTTTCAAACCTTCCTTGCTTATTTCAACAGCGCCGGCAACTTCCCCAACTTCTATCATTTCCTCCACTTCTTTGGCCGCAGCTTGAACATCTTTATTTAAGGCGGCGCTGAGAGCGTAAAGAATAACGAAAAAACAAACAAGCTCAGTCATTAAATCTGCGTAATTAACCATCCATGGCGGAGCGGGATGCCCCACTTGAGCCACTATCTCATCATCCTCCGGAACCATATTTCGCAATCTTTTATCCATAATAACCCATATAAAACCAACTATACACGGAATACTCTACAAAGCCATATCCATCCAGACTGCCAAATCTTGTTTCTTTATTCCTCTACCGGCGGCGCTTCCGGTCCCCTGTCAATTTCCACTTCCGTCCTTTTAGAGGGTTCAAGATACGCTCTTAAATTTGCTCCCACAATACTCGGCGTAGCTCCGCTCTGAAGCAAAAGAATACCTCTTATTATGATTTCCTTCACAAAAAGCTCTTCCTCCGACCTCCTTTTAAGTTTTCCGGCCATCGGCAAAAAAATCCAGTAACCAAGCCCCATGCCATAAAAAGCCGCCGCCAGCGCCAATGCCATTCTTCGCGGAACTTGAGCCACATCCTCAATTGAATTTAACATAAGTATCATACCCAAAACGGTTCCGATTATGCCGAAAGCGGGCGCGTAAGTCCCCAAAGCGTTAAATATGCCTCTTCCGACTTTATGACGCTCTCTAATAAAATCCAATTCCGTTTCAAGCATATTTCTTATAAATTCATGATCAGCGCCGTCAACTACGAGTTGAACGCCTCTTTTAAGAAAATCATTATCAATACTTTCAAGTTCAGCCTCCAGTGAAAGAAAACCTTCCGTTTTAGCTTTTTTAGCCAGAGACACAAAAGTGGATACTATGCGAGAAGTGTCCTCTCCTTTTGAAGCAAGAACTTTTTTTAAAACTTTGCCAAGGCCAAGAACTTCGGATAATGGATAATTAATCAACAGCGCGCATAAAGTTCCGCCTCCAACCATTAACGCGGCTTCTATATTTAGAAAAGGCGCAAATCCGGCAAGACCTTCCGCGATATAAACGGAAACCAAGGCAAAACCCGTAAAAAACACTATCCCGGTAAATGTTGCTATATCCATCAAAACCTCCGCAAATGATAGAGGTCAGAAGTCAGAATTATAAGGAATTCCTTATTATTTCTTGCCTCTTGCCTCTTGTGACGCTCTGCGTCGCTGTTAGTTAAAGTGGATCTCTTTGAAGCCCTTCAATGGGATTAACCGCTTTTTTCCCTGAATAAACTATTTTTCGATACTCGGCAACTTTAGCAATCACTTCTTTAACCGAATCTTTCACTATAAACCTGTTTCCAGTCACCAAATTAATCACAGTATCGGGAGCCGCTTCAATAGTTTCTATCAGCTCGGCGTTTATAACAATATCCGATCCATTCAGTTTTTTTAATGTTATCATTGCGTTAATTATACAATTTTACCTCGCAAAGAGCGTAAAATTTCTTCGGCCTCTGCGCCTCGCGCTTTTGTGCTTTCCGCGCCGTATCGCTGCTTGCTCTTCCGACTTTGTCCCTCCGAAGCTTTCAGCGAAGGGGGAAGCTTTGTTGGCGAAGGAGGGTCGCGCTGCCGTTCCGTTGCGCTATTTTCTATTCTCCGTCCTCTAATCCGCCTTTAAACGCCCACTTCATCCTATCGGTAAATTTACTTTCCATCTCCTTATATTCATTAAGCTCTTTGGCAACCTCTTCCATCTTTTGAACCTGCCGCGCGATATGATCTTCATAACTCCGCTGATTTTCAGCGAAATCGTCTTTTTCAACTTGCAATTGATTTAAAGCTTCTTGTTCTTGAAGCGCCATTTTTTGAACTTTTTGTTTGAGCGATAAAATCTCAGATTCAAATCCGACTCTATTGTCCTTTTCCGCGACCAATTCTTTTTTTAAATTATCATTAATTTCTTTAACCTTAAAACTGTTTTTTTTCACTTCGGAATCTTTTTGTTTCTGCAATTCCGACATCTCGTTGAGCTTATTATTCAAAACCTCAAACTTGCCCATAAGATTATTTTCTTTGGTTTTGTAAGCGGCAATACATTTTCCATATTCTTCTTTTATTTCATTCTCTTTTTGTTCCATCTTCTCAACCTGATTGGAAAAGTCAGCCTTAATCGCGGATATCCGAACCTCCGATTTGCTTTTATTTTCAAGAAGCGCCTTATACTCTTTCTCGGATTTCAGCGCTCCTTCACGTATTTTTTCCAATTCACCGCCAACTTTTGATTTTTCATCTTTCATCCTTTTCATTTCATGTTCAAACTCTTTATTACACCGTTCCCTGACTTTCAGCTTCATTTCCGCCAAATTATTTTCATATTGAATTCTAATCTCCGTTATCTTATTTTCAATTTCAGACTGATACCGAACATGTCGCCGAGCGATTTCATCTTGACGCTCCTTATTGACTCTGACAACATTATTATTGCCTCTTTTTTGCACGCCAAGCAATTCTTCATGATATTGCTTTTGTAAGCGCGCGAGTTTCTCGTCATAGTCTTTTACTATTTCTCCCGCGTATTCGTTTTTAATTTTTTCCAT
>DAOWGR010000075.1 GCA_030637365.1 Elusimicrobiota bacterium | reverse complement strand
TGCCGTTTAAATTATACGAGCCGTCCCAAGCGGCGCAATGCGGCCCCATACTTGTAGTGGCGGAAGCCGCGCATGTGCCGATATCATACATTGAAATGGTTTTAATCGGCGGAGTGCTGGCGGGATCCAATGGATTTGACCCGGAAGTAAACTTAAAAACTTCAAATGTTAAAGAATCCACGCCGAAACTTTCCGTTAAAGAATTCACGCATTTGATATTCACGCAAAGAGCCAAACAACCGCCCGGATAACTTGCTTTTGGCCTTTCAAATTCAATTAAAGAGGAATAAGTCCAAACATTATCATTAACACCCGGAGGATTTCCGAGCACATCGCCGATAAAAGAACGGCTTGTGCCGAGCGCCCCGCTGTCGCAATGAGCTCCGCCGCCGTCTCCCACATCAATAACATCAATAAATAGCTGTTGAGCGTTGGCAAAATTGCCAAAGCCGAAAATTAAAACTGAAATCAAAACAAACAATATTTTTTTTAGCATATAAACTCCTTTAAATTATAGTAATCAGCAATCAATATTAATGATAAGTGATTAGTAAAACTTTTTGCCTCTTATCTGCCATTTGCCACTATCCACTTGCCACTTTTGCGCCCGCTTCTTGCTTCTATCCATTCGAACTTCCAAATATTTTAAATCTGTATCTTTTTAATTCGTATCCGTTCTGATTTTTATTTCTCTCTATAAGCCAAATATTATCTTTCCTAAAAGAAAACGATACCGGCTTGCTTTTGAGTTTCTGTGAAGATATTTCTCTGAACGCATTGTGCTCAAAGCCATATCTTTTTAGATAATTATCGGAACCCAAAACCCATAAATTCGGCCCTCTCCATTGCATGGAAACTATGTTTTTGATTCCTTTAATTTCAAAACTCGCTTCTATTCCTTGCCCGGGATCCAGTGAATATCTGTATACAAGCCCCGTGGCCGCGTCAAAAGACCATAAATTAAATCCGTCAAAAGAAACGCTTTGAGGCGCCGGTCCCGGCGTTTTAACGGATTGTAAAACAAGCCCTCGCTTGGTTTGTTTTTTCACAAATCTAAGTTGCGCCATATCCAAAACCCACATATAATCGCCTTTAACTTCCATCGCGGAAGGTCTGAACGGCCCCTTATTTGAACCGTTTATTTTGCGCAAAAGAACAAAATCCTTTTTGTCTCTAAGGCTTATGCCGTTCTGCCAATCACTAATCCAAATACCCTCTTTTGAAATTGAAACCGCGGTGGGATTTTCAAGCTTTAAAGGATATTGATTTAAAAGCTTTAAATGAACCTTGCTTCTATAATCATACGCCCAAAAACCAAGCCCGCCAAGAGCGATAAGCCCCATAAGAGCCACCGCAAAAACCTTTTTAAACGCTCCTGCGGGTTTAAGCATTGATTTTTGTCCGATAGGAACAAATACTTTAGGCAATTCAACGCCCTTAAGCGCGTAAAGTTTAAGTATCTGCGTAACTTTTTCAGACCATTGCGTTGATTCTTTGAGAACTTTTGAAAGCCCCGCGGCATAATCAATATCTTTTTGTTCCTCTTTCTTTATTTTGTCCGTCCATATTTGTCTTTCGGTTCTCAATCTTTGTTCCCATACGGCAAATTCCTGCCTATGAGTTTCCCAAACGCTTCTCTCTCGTTCCCAAAGTTCGCGCCATTGCTTTCTTTCAGCGTCCCAATTGCTTCTAAGCGAAGTTATATCAGCCTGAAGTTCCTTAACCTTTGCCTCCATTTCACTCGCCTTTTTCTCAGCCATACCCCTGGATTTCCTTTCGGCAAAAAGTTCGCTTAAAGTTTCTTCCACGGCTCTTTTAGATTCTTGAATTTTGTTTTCAAGACTCATAACGGAATCTTTCAAATTCATATTATCTTCTTTTTGAGTTATGGTCTTTTTCCGGTTTTCGCCAATCTCGCCGACAAACTTATCAACCCTTATCTGAAGATTTTCCGTTTCTGTTTTTCTTCTTTCAAGCACTTCTTTGAGAAGAGCGACTTCTTTACAATGATGGTTTTTTTGGCTCTTTAAAATCTTTTGGGTTTCATCAAGCTTCATGGCGGCGCTAATATCTTCGGCAATAAGCTTTTCTCGCGCGATTTTATAATGCTGCTTTAATTCGCCCAAATGCGCTTTAATTTCATTAAGCTGAGAACTTAAATCCTCGATATTGCGCTCTTTGGTTTCAAGAAGGCTCTGCCATTCAATTTGCGCTCTGGAAAAATTATCCTTGAGAAACTTCATCGTTTCCACATTAGACTCTCTGACATCTTTAGGCAAATGACCGGATTCGGGAACATAGCTTGTTCCGGTAACTCTTTTCCACATTTCGTCCAATTGTTTGTCAATATTCGGATTTTCCATAAAAACTTTTCCGCCAAAATTACGGAAGCAAACGATAATTAGCAATCGGTAATTAGTAAAACATAAGTTTCCTAAATAATTGCTTTCAACTCCGCATTTCAAACTTTGGAGTCTTTTATCACGCTTTATAATTTTAACAGGGGTGTATTAATGGATGATAACGCAAATGTTAACAAAAAGTTACAACACAACAGTGCGACAGCGCTACAGTGTGGCAGCGCTACAGCACAAAAAAATAAAAACAAAGAGATTGGTAAGCGGAAAGTAGAGGATAACTAAATCTGACTTCTTGTTTTTCTCAGCCGCGCTGTATTTCTGTTGCGCTGTCGCGCTATAAAAAGGCGACGCCTTTTTATTTGATGATTTTTTGCAATTCAATTGTCGCCTGGCTTATATCTATGCCGACATCTTGATAATTGCTGATAATTCGGCCAAGCACGCCCTTAAGAACATCCTTCGGCGCCCCGCCAATTTTAAGCTTCAAATAATTTTGCCAATCATAGCTAAATTGAAATTTCAATTGATTAAGCTTATTTTGTCTTCTTTCTCTTTCCAGCCTCTTTAATTCCCTGCCGGCTTTTTTCCGCCTATTTATGATATGTTCCAACTTTTTTTTAGCCGCGAAAGTTCTATTTGTTTTTTTAACCTCGCGATTCAGTTGTTTTTTTAAATCATCAGTTTCCTTTTTAAGAGCATTGAGTTCGTTTTTTAAAATCATTTCTCTTTTCGCCGACTCATCAAGAGCCGACATAAGTTCCGTCCTGTATTTCATCTCCTGTCTTATAAGCCTTTCATATTCGCTTTCAATATCTCTGGCTCCGAACCTTATAACCAAACTCACGGAATGGCCGATATTAACAGCGCGGGTCAAAGGCGCGGAAAAAGAATAAAATATCTCGGTGGCGACCAATTTATAGGCCATTCCCATATTCAATGAAGATGAATTATCCCCAAGGCTCAAACCCGCTCTTGTTGAAAATATTCCGTTTTTATAAGTCCTCCACAAATATTCATAGCCGGAATTAAGACTATATGTGCGATTGGAGCCTGAAGAACCGGAACGTTTCACAAAATCAATTGAAAGCAAATAATCATCTCTGTCTTCGCAATACCCCACCCTCATTACAAAAGGAGCCTTATCCTCCGCGGGCGCGATATCAAAAAGAGGATTATTTATATTCAAAAAAGATAAACCGACGGTTTTTCCATCGCCAAGCCTTAAAATGGACCCGATATCCAACGCGAAAGAATTCGCGGAATCTCCGCTCCCAATCGCCGTAAGCCCAAGAATCTTAAAATTCGCTCCAAAATCCAAAATTCCTTTTTCAGTTCTTAAAAGCTGCCATGTGGAATAACCGAACTGCATGGTTTTTTCTTGAGTAACTCCGGAATTTAACCGATACCTTCCTAAAAATCCCATTGTTCCGTTTCTCAAATGAAACATTTTTGGAACGAGCGCGCTCACGGAATAACTTCTAAAATCGGCATCGCCTTGTCCGGTTCTGTAAGAAGAAAGAAAATGAGTTCCACTCATAAATTTCCTGACTCCGCCAAAAGCCGCGGGATTTATTGTCATAGAATCCATACCTTCAACGGCGGTAACCGAATTAGCCAAACCTTCACCCCTCGCGCCAAGCGCTATATCCTCAAAAGCGGCATAAGCGCTTTGGAACGCCCCAAGGAACGCAATCAAGCAAAAAACCATTAAAAGAAAAGTCAGTTTGTTTTTTTTCATAATTACTCGCTGGAAACAAGTGTTGCTTGCGACATATTTTAACGAATTGGTGTTAAACAATGATAGTGTAAGTGTTAATAAATAGTTACAACCCGCCAAAGAAGGAAGTAATCAGCAAATTTAAAAGACTCCCATTGCTATTTACCAATTACTGATTACTATTTACTTTCTTTCCTTACCGTTTCTCCATATAAAGCGATATTGCCGCGGCCGTGAGATTTAACCCAATAAAGAGCCTCATCCGCTTTTTGCAGTAAAGCGTCGCCGGATGAAGCATCATCAGGAAATGTGGCTATGCCGATGCTCAAAGAAATATTCACAAACTTATCTTTTGAAAAAGAAACCGGAATACGCATATCCTTTATTTCATCCAAAAGCCTTTTAGAAAAACGCTTTGCATCCTCGCCGGTAGCCTGCGGCAAAAGTATTAGAATTTCATCGCCGCCGTGCCTGCAAGGAAAATCTATTTTTCTCAAATTCGAAATGATAACGCGGCCGACTTCTTTTAAAACCTTATCGCCTATTTGATGTCCGTATGTATCGTTAACATCCTTAAAATAGTCCACATCCGCCCAAACAAGCGCCATAGGCTGCTTGAACCTTTCAGCCCTATAGAATTCTTCTTGAAAACGCTCCTGAAAATACCTCCGAAGCGGCAACGCGGTAAGCTCGTCATAAAGAGAAAGCTCTTCCACTTTATCAAAAAGCTTGACATTATCCACGACAAGCGCTATTTGTCCCGCGAAAGATTTGAGCATGGCAAATTCGGACTCTTCAATTTTCTGCTGACTCAGCATATTATCAACAATAAGAAGTCCGGTATTAACCCCCTGAATAACAAGCGGAACATAAAGCACGCAATCCGTATATCTGTCAAAAAAAGGATTTCGCTTTTTGCTTAAAATAATATCGGCCAATCTATGTCCTCCGACTTCAAGCGGAATTTCTTCATAAGATAAACTGCTTATGCGGCCGCTTATATCAACGCTCAATTCGCCTTGAAGCTTATTTGCGTCTTTATTAACGAGATAAAGCCTTGCGCGGTCAAAACCGAAATATTTTTGAACGCCTTCCAAAATATGCTTAAAACTTTCATTAACCCTAAGAGAAGTGGCGAATATCTCGGTAAGTTCCGTAATAGCCATGATATTTTTGGAGTACCTTTTATTTAAATCCACAAATTCCGCTTTATATAAATCGCGCGTGAGCTCTCTAACCGCGTTTTGAGCCAAATCCATTTCTTTTTTTGAAAAACTTCTTTTTTTCGCCTCTCTCTCCAATCTTATAAAACCCAAACGCTCCTTTCGCGAATTATCAGTATTTGCCGTATTGATTTCATGGGAATCCAAAATAAACGGAATATAAAGAAAATCGGTGCTAAAAACCCTAATCGCTAAAGGACTTTTTTCAAAAACCGAAGCGTTTAAAACAGAATCCTCCGTAATAAGAATGTTCTCCTCATCTTCAAAAATTATACCGTTTCTTAAATGCAGTTTCATTTTCAAAAATGAATTTTCCGCGTCATATTCAAAAAAAGACGCGCCGTCTATCTTAAAGTACTTACAAAAATACTCCAATACAAAACCAAAAAACGCGTCTTTGTTCTCAAACAGTTTGGCGTCATTTTTTAATCTTCTGGAAATCAGTTTATTCTGTTCAT
Source organism: Elusimicrobiota bacterium (assembly GCA_030637365.1). Lineage (GTDB taxonomy): Bacteria > Elusimicrobiota > Elusimicrobia > Elusimicrobiales > UBA9959 > JAKLQJ01. The sequence goes on along the minus strand of DAOWGR010000075.1, from coordinate 606 downwards.
TCATAGTTTTTCAAAAGTCAAAGAGTCTAAGAGTCATGGTGTCTTAGAGTCTACTTTCCTTACTTATCCTTTTTGCCATCCTGTTACCTGATTCCTGTAACCTTAATAAAGCGACATTAAATAATCAACCTCGCTTTGGACAAATATGAGTTTCTTCACAAATTCTTGTGAACTATAATTATTCTTCGCTATCTTAACCGACATATCCCATAAAACCCTGTTCATCAAAAATTCATAAGTGGGAAAAACCGATATATTGGGCGTCATCTTCGCGTTCGAAAGAATTTTTCTGTAAACGGAATAATTTTTATTTACTCTTATCATCCCCTCAACAGATGTTTTCAAACATGGAAAAACAGAAAAACTTTCGGTAAAAATTTTTAAATTCTGCCCGGACAAAAGTATTTTTAAAAATAATTTAACTTCATCAATATCCCGAACATTACCGGTAACGGCAAGATTGGCGCTTGATACAAAATGTCCGTCGCGCGCCACATTTGGATAAAGCGCCGCTTCCAAAACGGGTTTTTCATCATCCGTTAACTGCTGATCCGAAAACGGCTGTGATATTCTATCGGAAGAATAATATCTTCCGGTAAAAACCAT
>DAOWGR010000105.1 GCA_030637365.1 Elusimicrobiota bacterium | reverse complement strand
TTAAGGTCTGATATGTGTTCGTCAGTGGCGGATTTATGCGACGCTTTAAAGCTTTTGTCTTTCAGCTTCGGAGTTACAAAGGAATATGTATTGGGGTCGGATTTCCTTAGTTCTTCAATCCCGGCAAATAACTTATTCGCGTCTTCTATAATGGCATCTCCAAGTAAACCGGAATAATTTGCGTTTCCTTGAATGGTATCCACCGTTATATGAAGGAGTATTGCCGTCGCTTTGACTTCCGTTGAATTTATGAAGAGTTGTTTATAGTTTCTACTTTCAAAGTCGCGTCTAAGCTCTTCTGTGAGCATAAATAAAGCGTCCGAATGGAAATTAACTTTATCAAGATATTGTCTCGGCACCGTATTTGGCTTAAGCATGTTTTCCATGCTGAGATTCACTCCTTTCAGTTTAATTGAAATAGCCGTCATTTCAATAAGCGATATGCAGTGGACAGGCCCCGTTATACCGGCGGATTTTTGGGCTTTAATGTTTACGGGGATAGCAATGTCTTGAAAGTCAGCGTTTTCTATTGCCAAAGCGTTTTTATATTCAAGGGCCGCCGAAGCTTTAAGAGATTCATTTTCAAAAGCATAAGCGGGGGCGATAAGCGCCGTTATTAAAATTGTCGCGAATAGTTTTTTCATCTCATTTTCCTCCGTTGAAGTTTTTAAAAGCTCTTACTTAAAGTTTAATACAATTCGCCAGGGTTCAACAGAGATAAAGGCCCCTTAATTTTTGAAAAATAGGCCTATATTAAAATGGGTCCTTTGGAATGCCGTGTTTAAGTTAATAATGAAAGAGTTGAGAGTCGAAGAGTCTGAGGGTCTTGGAGTTTGTGGGAGTCCGGTGGAGAAATTTCTTGCCGTTACTTTGTGACCTGTAACCGGTGACTTTGTAGCTGGTGACAGCCCTCACACATATATAGCTCTTTATAAGCTTTTTTAAAATATTACCAGACAATGTGTATGTGTGTGGGCTTATGGGCTCCAATGCGGGGTATAGCTGTGGCCGTCTATTTCGGCTAAGGGGTGTTGAGCGCTGCCGTCAACATCCATAATAAACAGCTCTTTCTTTTTATTTCTTGTGCTGCTGAACACTAAAAATCTTCCGTCAGGCGACCATGACGGATTTTCATTTGAGCCGGAATTTCTTGTCAAGCGGTGTTTAATGTTTCCCGTTAAATCGGTAAGAAAGATATTCATTTTTTCTTTGCGCGTTTTTCTGCCCGCGAAAGCTATCCATTCTCCCGTAGGCGACCAGCTTGGGGAATCGCACCAGTTAAAGCGAGTAAGTTTTTTTGTCTTGCCTGTCGCCAGATTCAACACATAAACTTGCGGATTGCCGGAGCGGTCCGAGACAAAAGCGATTTGCTTTCCATCGGGGGAATAAGTCGGTGATGATGATAGAGAAAAGTTTTTAAGGAGTTTTTTCAGTTTTCGCGTTTCTCTGTTAAGAAGATAAATATTCGGGTTTTTGCCCAGTGAAAGAGTCATTACCATTTTATTGCCGTCGGGAGAATTTCCGCCCGGAATATTTAAGCCTTGAAATGTTATATAGGGCTTGATTGTTCCGGATGTTAAATCAATTTCAAACATATCGGGGTTTAAATATTTATAGGAAGTGTAATATATTTTGGTTCCGTCATGAGACCAGCGCGGGAGCAGGTTTATGCTATTGGTATTTGTCAATTTTAGTGGTTCCGCTCCGTCATAATCAATCATATAAATTTCTTTGTGTCCCGTGAAATTATTGGAAAAAGCGATTTTTGAATGAGCTATGCCAAGTTTGCCGGTTAACTCTTTTACTATGTCATCGGACAATAAATGCGCGCCTCGTCTTAAACCCCGCATTTCTCCGTGATAATGTTTTTCAATCAAGAGTTTTTTACTTGAGAGTTGGTAAATTTGAGCTTTTAATGTCCACACTTTCCCTGTGGATGAAGCCTTAGCCGTTACAAAATAATCCGACCCCATGGTTCTCCAATAAGAGAGAGTTTTTTTGTTTACGAAGATATTCGCAATATTTAATGGTGATTCTATCAGGTCAAAGTATCTTGAACGCATTAAATCAGCGCGGACTATTTCCCGTATTTTGGCCGCTACGCGCAAATCCTCTTTGCTTTGCATCGTTATTGGCAAAAATTGCGCGAGCGCGAGATTTGTTTTGCGGTATTCTTTATCGGGAGACACTCCAATATAAATATTTGTTTCGCAGTAAGCCGATGAAAGCGGCAAGAGCGCCAATATGGCTGTGAAACAAATTTTAATCATTTGGTTATTTTGCCGATTTTTTCTTTGGAGAAGTTTTTTTCGGAGAAGCTTTCTTTTTCTTGGGTTTTTTGTTTAATTTGGAAATATGCTTTTTAGCCAGTTTCGCTTCCTTGGACTTGGGATAATCTTTAATGACGGACTTAAGATATCTTAAGGCTTCATCTTTTTTATTTTCCGGAAGTTTTAAAATGGATAAAGCGTATTTAATTCTTGCTGACGGCACTCGGAAGTATTGGGGATATTTATCCAAAAGGTTGGCATAGCTTATAGCCGCGTCTTTCCATTTTTTTTTGGCGTATAAAGATTCTCCGAGATTATAATACGCTCCTTTCGTCAGTTCTCCTTCGGGAAATTTTGATATATACTTTTTAAAGCCGTAAACGGCCGAGTCATAGTTCTTATTACTCATGCTTGAATAGGCGTCATTGTAAATTTTGGCCGGTAAAAGGTCGCTGTTAACTTCATCTCTTTGTTTTTGTATTTTTTGCTCCAGGTTGTTCACTTTATTTCCTATGCTGGAATCCATTTGCCGCAGATTGCGGTTAAAGGACGATATTTGATCGGAGACATCGTCCATGTTTTCCGAGAAAGCGTTAAGATTTTGAGATAAATCCTCCATTTTAATCGCGAGGTCGGCTTGGTTCTTTTGCATATTGGCGAGGCTTGAATTTAAATCATCCATCTGGCTTTGCATTTGCAGCATATCTTGTTGGGTCGCGACGCAGCCGGATAAAATAAAAGTTGTCGGGACCAATACAAAAACGAAACTGTGTTTCATAAAGCTCTTGAAACCGCGTGAACGGCCAAAAAATTTTAAATATTTCATGGTTTATCGATTCCTTATTTTGGTTTCGGATCTTCTGTTTTGAGTCCGGCAAATTTCAGTTTCATCCATGCAAGTGGGATTTTCTTCGCCGTAAGAAATGGTTCCTATGGAGCTTTCCATGACGCCCAGGCGGATATAGTAATCTTTAACTTGATTCGCTCTCTTTTGTCCCAAAGCGAGATTATATTCAGTGGTTCCCGTGTTATCGCAGTGTCCCTCAACAAGAATAATCCATTCTTTATGAGATTTTATTATTTCCGCGTTAGCGTTTAAAGTGCCTCTGTTTTTGTCGGACAGATTATACTTATCAAATTCAAAAAAAACTTTTTTAATGGTTTCCTGCTCTATGAATTGTCGTCCGCGAATACTGGCTTCCGCGTTTAGCATGTCAAGGCTTTCTTCTATATCAATGGCGGGAATGGTGATGGTTTCTTCTTCTGTTTCCAAATCGGCTTTTTTAATATTTTTTTTATTACAGGAAGAAATGACAAGCGTAAAGGTGAGAGCGAAAACGAAAATGAACAGTTGTTTGATTTTCATGTACTAAGCCTCCAAAAATCCTCATTCGGCGCAAACGCGCATATTACTTATAATATATAAAACTTTTTATTATTAAACAATAGTTTCCTCAAAGGCGGTATGGGGAAATAAGGCTCAAGTTGATGGAAAAAATTTTTCGGAGTTTAAAGCTTTTGGCGGGGCAGGTTGTTGGCTGCAGCCTTGTTGATTTTATATGTTTCGTTTAACTTGTTCGATTTATTAGAGCGAAAATAAAGTTTTTAAATTCAGTTTTAGCGTTATTTGACGGTAATTCGTCGATATATGGCGCAATATCGTCTATCATTGATTTTGCCGTTTTTCTTGCTTTGTTCGTGAATTTTTTTGCTTTAACGGTTTTGGCTATTTCAATCGCTATATGGATATTCGCGAAACCTGAGTTTTTAAGTTCGCGGACTTTATTTTTAATTTCATCGCCGCAGGTTTTATCAGCCATGGCTAAAATAAGAGGCAGGGTTATTTTGCCGGCGGTGATGTCTTTTAAGACATTTTTATTCAATGAGCCGTTTGCGCTTTCAAAATCCAGCGCGTCATCAATTATCTGGAATCCCGCGCCTATTGATTTGGCTATGATTGAGCATGTTTTGAGAAGTTCAATTTTATCCGACGCGCGGCATACGGATATGGCGCACCAATTAAAAATGGAAGCGGTTTTGAGAGATATTATCTTGTCATACTCTTGGCGGGATATTTTTTTATATTTCAGATTTTCTTCAAGAAGAGCTCCTTCGGTCATTTTTTTAACGGTATTTACCAGAGTCGCGGCTGTTTCATGATTTATTTTCATGGCGCAATCAAAAGCGAACGACACCGTTAAATCTCCAAGCAATATCGCGGTATTTGAGCCCATTTTTGAATTTATTGTTTTAAGCCCGCGCCGTACGGAAGAATTGTCTATGCAGTCGTCATGAAGGAGGGATGCCGTATGAATAAGCTCGGCGCAGATGGCGATTTCTTGCGATAAACGCCTTTTAATTCCCAATATATCTCCAAGGAGTAAAGTGAATTTCGCTCTCGTCGCTTTACCTATGAAATTAAAAGGGTTTTTTGCCATGTCAAAAATATCTTTATCGACACTTTTGAAAATTTTGACGATTTCAGATTCTATTTTTTGCAGCGAAGGATTTATATTAAGGGAAGTAAGCATAATGGTTGAAAAATATTTTATCATTTTAATAATAAAGAAGATAATAGCGCGACAGAGCTACAGTAAAACAGCGATGATAGAATAAATAACGGCGCGCAAGAGCGTAAAGTAAGCAAAAAATGATATGTGGACATACAAAAAGAAGCACAGAAGTGGCGAGACTTGTCACTAATCACTGAATGCTGTCGCGTTGTATAGTTGTTGCAGTTACTATCGTACTGTATTGCTGTAGCGCTGATAATGTGATTTGTTTTTGTTGTTACTGCCACACTGTTGCCTGCCGCGCTGCCGCGCTAATAATATGATTTGTTTTTGTTGTTACTGCCACACTGTTG
>DAOWGR010000032.1 GCA_030637365.1 Elusimicrobiota bacterium | reverse complement strand
TATAAACGCCCTTTGGCTTAATGATTTTATTTTGAATGATATTTTTTTTTATTTCATCAATATTTTTCTTTGTTTCTTCCATCTTTTTCGTATCGTTTTTTTTTTAACTTTAAAAACCGCGAATAAAACACATCTTCATTGAGATTATTAAAAAGCTCATTCAAACAATAACTGTCAAAAAAATGCCTGTCCAAATCCCCGGGAACCGGAATTTCATCGGGAAAATATTTTTTATTCGGTTTTCTTGTTGAAGTTGCGGTGGCAGGTAAGCTGCAACCTGCCGCCTGCCGCGCAACGGATGCTTTTCCCTCCGCCCTCTCACCTCTACCCTCCATGTCCGACATCGCCGTAGTGGCGGACACCCTGATTTTAAGCGCCGTATTTAAACCATCCATAGCGTCTGATGAATAAAAAACTTCGCCTTTATATATCGGAACTATATTTGAATCAACAAATTTTCCGGTTAAAGCGGCTCCGCCGAGAAGAAGCGGTTTTGAAATATCGGCTTTCGCGAGCTCGCGCGCCGTTATGGTCATTTGCTCCGTTGAACGCACAAGAAGCCCCGATAAGCCTATAAAATCGGGGTTTTCTTTTAAAGCGTTTTCCACTATGATTTCAGGCGGAACTTTAACCCCCAAGTCTATCACTTCAAAACCATTGCTTTCAAAAATTATACTCACCAAATTCTTGCCTATATCGTGAACATCGCCTTTAACGGTTGCAAGTAAAATTTTTCCTCTTTTGGGAATATTCATGGATTTTAACGCGGGAGCCAAAGCCTCCACCGCTTTTTTAACGGTTTCAGCGCTCTGCAAAACTTCCGTCACTATTAAATCCCCTTTAGCAAAAAGTTTCCCCACTTCCCCCATAGCTTTTAAAACAGGCCCGTTTATTATATCCATTGGCCGCTTTTTCTTAAGAAGTTCGCTGATAGCGCTTTCAATGCCGGATTTTATTCCTTCCAAAATATGCCTGTAAAGCTTTTCTTCGGGCTCAATATTTTCAAGAACATCGCTAATTGAGACTTCCGTTTTCTTGCCTCTAAAATAGTCCGCGAAAACCTTTACAGCATCCGGATTGGCGGCAAAAATCAAATCTTCGGCAAATTTTATTTCCTCCTTCTTTATAAGAGCGTATCGCTTAAGCTTTTGAGTATTTACGATTGCCATATCAAGGCCGGCTTTTACAGCATGATGAAGAAAAACCGAATTTAAAATCTCCCGCCCCTTGGGAGGAAGACCAAAAGAAACATTGCTTATCCCCAATACGGTTTTTGAAAGCGGAAATTCTTTTTTCATTTGAGTAATGGCTTTTAATGTCTCTTGAGCGGACCGGTTATAATCTTCTCCGACAGCAACAGGAAAAACCAAAGCGTCAAAAATTATATCCCCGCCGCTTATGTCGCATTCTTCGGTAAAAAACTTATAGCCCCTTTTTGCCACCAGCATCTTTCGCTCGCATGTCAGAGGCAAACCCCTTTCCTTATTTTCATCAATAACGCCAAAAACCGCTTTCGCTCCGTAAAGCTTCATAAGCTGAGCCACTTGAGCGGGTTTTTTATCGCCAAATTCAAAGTTTACGGAATTTAAAACACATTTACCCGGAGCCATTTTAAGGGCTTCTTCCATAACCTTTATATCCGTAGTATCAATCATTATGGGAGCTCTTAAAGAATGAAATATTTTGGGCAGGAAAATCCGCGCGTCCTCAAGCTCATTTCTCTCGGGATTTGAAAGGCATATATCCAGCATATGCGCTCCAGCCTTAATCTGCGCTTTCGCCAGCCCGACAGCTTCATCCCAATTGCCGGCGGAGACAATATCTCTGAATTTTTTACTGCCTATGGAATTATTCCTTTCTCCGGCCAATATCGGAGGTTCTATTTCATCATAAAATAAAGGTTCTATGCCGCTTATGGCCCAGGATGTTTCCTTCAACGGCTCGCGCGGCTTTATATTTTTTAATTTCTCGGACAAAGCTTTAATATGCTCCGGCCCTGTTCCGCAACAGCCCCCGGCTATATTCAAATATTTTTTTGAGGCATAAGCCGAAAGAGTTCCGGAAAATTCTTCCGGACTTTCATTATACGCGCCGTTTTCATCCGGCAAGCCGGCATTCGGCATAACAAAAACCGGAAATTTTGAAATTTTGGAAAGACTCTCAAGACGCAAGGCCATATCTTTAGGCCCTGTTGAACAATTAAAGCCCAAAGCAAACAATGGAAAATGCTCCAATGAAACATACATCGCTTCCACAGCCTGCCCGCTAAGCATGGCATTTTTATTATCCATAGTCACGGAAACTATAATAGGCAATTCTAAAGAATATTTTTTAAAAGCCCTGATAGCCGCGGCAAAAGCCGCCTTAATATTTAAAATATCATGAGCGGTCTCAATCATAAGAAGATCAGCTCCGCCTTCAATTAAAGCTGAAATCTGCTCAAAATAAATATCTGAAAATTCCTCAAAACTTATGCCGCCGGTCACAAAAAGCGATTTCGTGGTCGGACCGATTGAACCCGCGACAAATCTCGGATGTTCTTCGCTTGAATATTCAAGCGCGGCATCTTTGGCAAGTTTAACCGAAGCGATATTTAATTCTTTAACCTTGTCTTCAAGACCGTATTCTTTTAAAATTATTCCATTCGCGCCAAAAGTGTTTGTCTCAATTATATCCGCTCCCGCTTTAAGATAATCAAGGTGAACTTGTTTGATTATTTCCGGCTTTGATATTGAAAGATATTCATTTAAACCGTCAAACCCTTTAAAATCTTCAGCCTTAAGATTAAATCCGGAAAGATAAGTGCCCATAGCGCCATCCAAAACAAGCACTTTCTCATTTATTATTTTTTTAAGTTTTTCTTCAATTCTCAATTTATTCTCCCGTCTGAAAAAGCTCATTGGCGTTTGACGAAGTTATATCGGAAACATCTTCCATTTTTACATTTAAATACTCGCTTACGGCCCTTGCTATTAAAGGAATTTGTGAGGGCTCATTCCTCTTTCCTCTTATCGCCTGTGGCGGAAGATAAGGGCAATCGGTTTCAAGCGCGATATTTTCAAGACCCGCTTTTTTAATTATGCCTCTAAGTTCATGATTTTTTTTATAAGTAAAAGTTCCGTTCACGCCTATTAAAAGCCCCAAATCCAAGCCCGCTTTGGCATCTTCCCAATTACCTGAAAAACAATGCAGAATACCGCGATTTCTTTTCTTATTATTAAGATTCCAATCCCTCTTTAATAAAGCCGCTAAATCCGCATACGCGTTATCGTTTTTTTTATCTTTGCCGTCTCTGGCGTGAAAAACGCAAATTTTTTCAAGCTTGTTTGAGATATCAATCATGGAATCCAGGATTTTAAATTGCTCTTTCTTTTTGGAGTTATCCCAATAATAATCAAGCCCTATTTCACCAAGGCCGGCGCAAAAATCTTTCTTTAAGTTTTCTTGAAGCAAGGCTAAATTCTCGGCATTTAGCTCCTCAATATAGCCCGGATATATGCCGAAAACGGGGGAAATTTTATTTTTATACTTCTCACGGAGATCAAGAGCGCTTTGCCAATCTTTTGCCGAACAGGAAATTTCAATTATTTTTTCTATGCCCGCGGAAAAACTTTCATCTATTACCGCGCTTCTATCCTTATCAAAAGCCTTATCGCATAAATGAGCGTGGGTTTCTATGAATTTCATTTCTTAACGCCGTTGTTTTTTAATATGGAATTTAATTTGGAAATTTCCGTTACAGCAAACTGATATCGATCCGGATAATAATCAGACGTATAAACTCGAAGAGATTCATTGTAAATTTCTAAGGCTTTTTTAATCTTTCGCTTGCTTTCTTTTCCCGTAAAAAGCTTCGCGTATTCTTTAAAAACATAGGCAAGATTATAATTTACCAGAGCATAATATTCCGGCATTGTGTCAATATTATAAATCCGCAGAGCTTGCCTATACGCATTAATCGCTTCTTTTAATTTCTCGAGTTTTTCTTTCCCGGAAACAAACTTTGCCTGCTCTTTCAAACTAATCGCAAGATTATTCTGTGTGCCCGCATAATAGAAAGGTGAGGAATCAAAATCATAAACTTTCAAAGCCTCTTTAAACGCGCTTACCGCTTCTTTGATTTTTTCACTCTTTGCTTTATTTGCAAGAACTTCCGCTTCATTCTTCAAAGCATTGCCAAGATTATTTTGAGTTCTGCCATAATCTTCTGGTGAAGACTCAAAAGTATAAACTCGCAAAGATTCTCTATATGCCTTTATCGCCTCTTTAATCTTTTGTTTCTTTTTTTCTCCCAACAAGGAATTTGATTGAATTTTAAACACATTACCGAGATTATTCTGAGCAAGCGCATACTGTTTTGGGAAAGTTTCAAATGCAACCACACTCAAAGCTTTTTTGCAAGATTTTATAGCTTCATTGAGTTTCAGTTCCTTTGCCTCGCCTGCGAGCATAATAGCTTGTTTCCTAATTGCAGAACTAATACCAAGATGATACCCCGCATAATATTCCGGCGAAGATGATGTATATGTTCTAAGGGCTTGTTTATACGCCGCTATGGCTTCTTGGAGCTTTTGTTTCCTTTCTTCACCTACAAAAAGATCTGCTTGATCAAGAAATGCTATCCCCAGATTATTTTGCATTTTGGCATAATCTTCCGGCGCAAAGTCAAAACTATAAACCTTTAAAGCGTCTTTATAAGATTTAACAGCTTCTTCAAGTAACCGATTTTTATTCCCTCCTATGGCAGTTTCTGACAATCCATACATCATTATTCCGGACTTAACCGATTGGCTTGCAATTAAAAGCCTATTGCCTATATTTTCTTTGGCTTGAGCAAAAGCCAGTTTCTCCATTTCTTTAGCGGATTTTCCGGATAAGCCCGACTTTTTCTTAGGCCATACGGCATAAATAAATTGTTTTTTGAATTCAAAATCAGCTTTTTCAATAGCTGTATTGGATTGGACATACCCTTTAAATTGAGCGTCTAATTGCCCGGAAATATAAAAATTCGTTCTGGAAAAAATAAGATTTTCCGCGCTGCTGTCTACAAAAATATAATTTGGACTTTCCAGCTCTCCAATCTTTGCTCTTTTAAAATACTCTTTTGATTCCGCCTCGCACCGTTGCGCCTTATTAATACCTGATCCCGCATAGTGCACTTTGTCTCTCATATTCAAAGAACCGAAATTACCGAAAGAAACTCCGGTGCGAAGAGCTAAAAATTTATCATCAGGAACCACCACTCCATCCGCGCTATACTTTTCAACATATTTTCTTCGCACACTCTTCCATTGCTCTATAATCCGGCTAAGACATAATATACAGTTTTCCACATTTTTAAAGAGAAATAAAAAACCATCGCCCGTAAAATTACCGATATGTCCGCCAAATTTATCAGTGTTTTTCTCAACCAATTCATAAAGCTCACCGAGCATTTCCACCGATGTATCGGAATTCTGGTCCCAGGCATAAGTGGAATCATAAAGATCTATAAACGCGGCAAAACCGGGCCCTTCAATAGTATTATATTTATTTTTATCAGCAATCATAAAACAAAAAATCCATATAGTGTTATTTTTTCTTTTGAGCCGCTTTATAACTTAAATACGAATGCATGAAAGGATCCAAATCCCCGTCCATAACGCCTTGGATATTTGAGCTTTCGTAATTTGTCCGCAAATCTTTAACCATCTGATAAGGCATAAAGACATACGATCTTATTTGATGCCCCCAGCCAATATCGCCTTTCGCGTCATAATGCCTTTCCATTTCAGTGCGCTTTTTGTCCATTTCAACTTCATAAAGCTTAGCTTTGAGCATTTTCATCGCATGTTCCTTATTCTGATGCTGAGAGCGCTCAGCCTGACATTGAGTGATTATTCCCGATGGCATATGAGTAATACGCACGGCTGTTTCAACTTTATTCACATTTTGGCCGCCGGCGCCGCCAGAGCGATAAGTATCCACTTTAAGATCTTTATCCTCAATCACAATTTCAACATCATCCTCAATATCGGCAAGAACATCAATGGAAGAAAAAGAAGTGTGCCTTCTTTTATTGGAATCAAAAGGAGAAACTCTGACAAGTCTATGCACGCCGATCTCGCTTTTTAAATAACCATAAGCATAAGCGCCTTTTATAAAAACCGAAACGCCTTTAACTCCCGCCTCTTCACCCGCCAACATATCGGTAATGGCAAACTCAAAACCCTTGGCTTGAGCCCATCTTTCATACATCCTTAACAGCATCTGAGACCAATCGCAGGCTTCCGTTCCGCCGGCGCCGGAATGAATATTTAAAATGGCGTCATTTTTATCCAATGGTTCTGAAAGTTTAAGCTGAAAATCCAAAGCTGATAATTTTTTCTCGCTTTTTTTAAGCTCATTCATTATAAGAACCAATTCTTTCATATCATTCATTTCTTTTGATAGCTCAAAATGAACCTTGGCATCCTCTATTTCCCCTTTTATCCCATCCGTTAAATCCACATCTCTTTTAATGCCGTTCATTTCTTTGAGATGAGCGCGAGCTTTTTCGGAATTATTCCAGAAATCGGCCTCTCCGGCAACACCTTCTTTTTCTTTCAATTCATCCCGCTTGGATTCAATATCAAGAATTTTAACCGTATCGTTGAAAAAAGCCTCAAGAGCTTCTATTTTGTTTGCTATGTCTTTGAATTCCAATTCTGTAGCCATATATTTTTATTTTACCAAATACTTTAGGTGCTATTTTAATATCTTTTTTCCACTTTAAGTCGCCTTAAAAATCGGTTAAACTTTCTCGATTATTAATTTTTTAACCGTATGTTTTTTGCGCAGATTTTTGGCTATACTGATATAGTTTTCAATATCTTTAATTCCAATCTTCTTTTGTATGAAATTAATTTTTATGCGTTCCAATTCATCTATATATAAATCAACAATTTTGAGCGAATCATTTCGTAATTCAGTATTTTTGAACTTATCCAAAATTGCGGCAATTTCCTTATTGTAATTATTTAAATCCAAGCAATAGTCACAATCTCCCATAAGAGACGCTTTAATATCCGGCAAGCTCCGCTTAAAATGTTTTATAGTTTTCTCCAGTATTATTTTACGCCCTTTTGGCATATTAAAAATAGGTTCCAGCCTCTTGTCCCACCGATGTTCAACCGTTATACCTCCTGATTCATAATAAATATCAAAATATTTTTCATTATCCAATAAATATTGAATCAACAAATTGTCTTTAAGATTTAAGGATCTTATCAAAGGATAAACACCGTATTGATACCGAATAGCGGCAGGAAAAAGCGTTTCACATATTATCCTATTTTCCATTATTTCTTTTTCCAT
>DAOWGR010000134.1 GCA_030637365.1 Elusimicrobiota bacterium | reverse complement strand
CAAGTCACAGGTTATTGCTTTAAATTTTAGTTTTACGCGTTTATTTTTCTTATGTTTCAAGACCTGACCCCTTGCATGACCTTACTCCTTGGATATGCTATTATTTCACAATATGAAAATACTTTTCCTTATTATTTTATTTGTTAATCTTTCCGTGAGCTCGGTTTTTTCGGGGGATGTAAGCGATGAGATTAAGAAAATAGCCTCTTTAAAAGGCGTTGAAAATTCTCAGTGGGCTTTAAGCGTTAAATACGCGGACAGCGGAAAAGATTTGATTTTTTTGAATCAATATCAAAGTTTAATTCCCGCCAGCATTTTGAAGATATTTATAACGGCCGCTGCTTTGGAATATTTGGGGCCCGATTACAGGTTTAAAACAAAGCTTTACTATAAAGGCAAAATAAAAAAAGGAACGCTTTTTGGGGATATTTATATTGTCGGCGGGGGAGATCCTTCTTTGGGTTCCGGTCGCGTCAGGGGAGCTATGCCTTTCAATAAAGTTTTTGCCAAATGGACGTCTTCTTTGAAGCGCGCGGGCATAAAAAGAATTAACGGGTCCATATACGCGGATGATTTTTTATTTGGCGGCATGCCCGTTGCCGGCAGTTGGGCTTGGGAGGATATCGGCAATTATTACGCGGCTTGGCCGTCGGCTCTTTCCATTAACGATAATATTTACAAAATATATTTTAAACCCGCCGATAAAGCGGGCGGCAAGGCCGGGATGATAAAAACCGTCCCCGAGATTCCGGGATTAAAATTTACAAACTTTATGAAAACGGGGCCCAAAGGGTCCGGCGATCAGGGCTATATATTCAATATGCCAAAAAATTACAGGGCGGTTTTAAGGGGGACAATTTCTTTGGGGCCGGAAGAATTTTCAATTAAGGGCGCCATTCCCGACCCTCCGGTTTTTTGCGCCGAGTATTTTAAAAAATATCTTAAAGCCAAAGGGATAAGAGTAAAAGGAAAAGCTTTAAGGCTTTTAAAGAAGAAAAAATATTCGCGAAAAAAGCTTTTAACGGAAATACAATCTCCGCCTTTAAAAAACATTGTTTTTACCACCAATAAAAAAAGCTTTAATCTGTACGCTGAAATGCTGTTAAGGCATATTGCCGTAATTAACGGACGGAAAGGGACTTTATCCTCAGGGCTTTATATTTTAAAAAAGTTTTTATCGTCAAACGGCCTGGATGTTTCGGAGATGAAGCTTAAAGACGCCTCTGGGCTTTCGCGCTTAAATACCGTTAAAGCGGAAAATTTTACGAATTTTCTTGTAAGCGTTTATAATAAAAAGTATTTTGACGATTTTTACGAATCATTGGTTTCTCCGGGGGAAAATGGCGTTACGGGGCATATAAGGAACTTTGCCCGCGGAACATTTCTTGAGCGTAATATCAGGATAAAATCGGGTTCTTTAAACGGCGTAAGGGCTTATTCCGGATATTTTAAAACAAAGAAAAACAGGCTTGTCGCTTTTACTTCCATAATGAATAATTATTCCATAAAATCTTCCGAAATAAATAAAATACATGAAAACTTATTGCTTAAAATAGCCGAAGAATATTAACTGCAGGTTAAGGTCAAGATTAAGGCTTAGGAACAAAAACAGGGCTGTGTATGATTGTGTCTTTTGGTTGTTCTCAATCTTAATCGGTAGAGTTTGTTTGGTTTTTGTTTTGAAGATGTTTCTGCTTTCTAATGTTTACTCTATGATGTTTTTTAGAAAGCCTTTATGTTTTTTGAGAAGTTTTTCCGCTTGCGCCAAGTCTGTTTTAAGCCTGGACATTACAATGGCTTGTTTTACATTATAGGCCGTTTTTTTTAGGATTTTTTTAGCTTCTTTTTCGGTGATTTTGCCTAAAAGAGCCGTGATTCTTTCCGCTCTTAAGAGGAGTTTTTGCGAGGTGGGTTTTACATCCACCATCCAGTTTTTATAAACCTTGCCCGATATTATCATCGCTGAAGTGGTCAGCATATTGAGCATAAGTTTTGTGGCGGTGCCCGACTTCATTCTTGTTGAGCCGGCTATGGGTTCGGGGCCGATATTGGCGGATATAATGATATTCGCTTGGCTTGATTTATCTTTAAAATTCAATGTGATTAAAACTGTTTTCGCGCCTTTTTTGTTTGCCGCTTTAATTCCGCCTTTTACATACGGAGTTATGCCGCTCGCGGCTATGCCTATCAGCATATCTTGACGCTTTATTTTTTTGAAAATTTCATTATAGCCGTTTTTTAATATATCTTCGGCGCCTTCTTTTGAAAGAAAAACGGCCGGCTTTCCGCCGGCCATAACGGGAATAAAATTTTCAGGCTTGACTCCGAAAGTGGGCGCGAGTTCGGCCGCTTCCAAAACTCCCAAACGGCCGCTGGTTCCCGCTCCCATAAAAAAAATCTTTCCGCCTGAAAGATGAGTTTTTGAAAGGATTTTTGCGGCTTTTTCAATTTGCCCGATTGATTTTTTTACGGCTTTTGATATCAGCGAATCTTCATAATTCAGCTTTGTTAAAACCTTTTTAAGGCTTATTCTGTCAATATTCAGGGTTCTCGGATTATTTTGTTCGGTTATAAGAGCGGAATATTTTTTAGCTTTTGCCTGTTTGCGTCTGTTTAAGGCGGCCGGGCGGGCCGAATCAGTTGTCTTCTTCATCCAATGGTTCTTCCTCGGATATCTCGGTTTCCTGTATTTCATCTTCTTCAAAATCAATAGCGTTGGAATTCGGCGATATTATCGCCGTTGAATTTAAGTCCTCAAATATCGGAGGAAGCTTGGGATTTTTTATCCAAGCGAAGATTTTTCTTATGACGCGCGAATTTAAAAGTTTGGCTCCCGAACCCCTGTTCGCGATTATTGTGGTGATATTTTCATTGCCGGATGACATTTTGGCTATATCTTTTAAAAGCTGGAATTCTTTGTATTGCCTTTTATTGTCCGTTCCGGTAATAAACAAAATAGGCCTTTTGCCATAAGCTTTGAGAGGATTTACCGATAGGACATCGTTTACATTTAAAACGGCGGACAATGTTATCACGCCTTGTATTTCTTGGTGAATGGCGGCTGTTTTAATGGCGAGGTTGGCTCCCAATAAAGAGCCCATTACAATCATTCTGTCTTTAGCGATTTCTTCAGACTCTAAAAATTTAATCGCGCCTTCAATGTCGCGGGCCATCTTATTGAATTGGTTATCCGCGCCGGATAGAGAGAATGTTTTATAAGTCGCGGTCGTTTCTTCGGTACGATAGAGGCTTTCGCCGTGGCCGCGCAAATCCAAGGCGAGATAACCGTAATTGCGTCTTTGGAAATGGCGGAAAATATTTTTAAAATCGGAAAGGTTTTTTTTTTGAGCGTGCAATAGCAGAAAAAAAGGCTTCTTGTTTTGAGGGTTGAAATATCTGGCGCGTATTTGCCAATCATCATCGGCTTTAAAAGTCACAAATTCCGCGCTTTCCGCCGATATGGCGAATGAAAATAAAAATAAAAAAATGAATGCAAAGCTCATTGAGTCTCCAAATACAGGGGCATCAGTTCAACAGTTCTCCCGGCTTAAACCACAAGTTTATTTCTCTTTCTGCGTCTTTCGCGTTTCCCGAAGCGTGCACGACATTTTCATAATAGCCTTTTGTGGAAACTCTTCCAAAAGAGCCTCGGATGGTTTTTGGTTCGGCTTCTTCCGGATTTGTCGCGCCTACCGTTTTTCTAACTTCTTGTATCGCGTTTTCTCCCTGATAAACCAAAGCCAAAACCTTTTTTTTATAAGTATTGTGAAATTCGCCTTGTATGAATTTCATCAGAGTTTCAAAGAAAGGCTCGTTTTTAAGCTCGCAATAATGCTTGTGGGCGAGTTCTTCGGATACGGACACCACTTTCGCTCCTATCATTTCAAAACCGGCATTATCAAGCCTGTCTATGGAAATCCCGCTTAATTTTCTTAAAATGCCGTCGGGTTTAATAAGCACTAAAGTTTTTTCAATCGCCACCTTTTTCACCTCCCCGCTTAAATTGTCTCAATGCCAAAATTATTCTACATTTTTTAGACTTCAAGTTAAAACATGCGCGCGAGTTTATAGCGTTAATGGCGTGAAGTGTTCGCGGCGTTAACAAAACAAATTTAAGCTCGTTTGCTGAGTTAGGGCGTCAAAAAATCTTTTAGAGACGGATTTTTGGTTCTCCTGATTATAGGAGCCTGTCCGAATAAGCAATTTCGCCGGCAATTGCCACTTTTGGCTTGCGCCTTTGCGTCGCTCAACTCAGTGACACCGGCCTGCCGCGAGTCTATGGCGCTGTTCGCGGCCAGACTCCGTCGGGTATGCTCGTTTCTCGCCGCTTCGGCTCAGCTTCAAAATTGACAATTTCGTCATGAAAGCCTTATATCGGACAGGCTCCTAGCGCGAGTTTTTGACCAAAATCATGAAAAACATTGCGGCGAATTTTGTATATTATAAAGCGTATTGAGGCTCGTTTTTTTTGGGGATATTAGGGAGGGGTTATGCGCAAAGTGATGGTAATTGAAGATGACAAAGATATTGTTCATTTGGTGAGGGTGATTTTGGAAAAGCGTGGTTTCAAAGTGACGGAAGCGTTTGACGGAAAAGAGGCTTATGATAAACTTTCCAATATTTCCAATGAGAAGGAGTTTCCGAATTTGCTTTTGGTGGATATAATGATGCCTGAAATGGACGGCTACACTTTATATTCTAAATTGCAGGAGCATGACAGACTGAAGCGGATTCCGGCTATTATTCTTACGGCAAAAGTAAGGATGATGGGTTTGTTTGAACTTTCAACAAATGTCCTTGATTTTATTGATAAGCCTTTTGAGCCGGATGATTTGGTTCAACGGATAAATGACGCGATTGATTCGCAAAAACAACCGGTCATTTGTTAATGTTTTCAAAGCGATAATCATAAAAAATCGACCATGGCTTTACCAAATGAATCGCTTGTCAAAGCGGAGTTTGTGAACAGATAAAGAAAATCCGGTTTTGGATTGATGAACGGAATAATGCCGCGAATCACGAGTTTCTTTGGCGGTGTTTTGATTCACAGGCGATTGTCGATTGAATTCCTCCCATTTATTTCTTGTTTTGCTTCGCGCTAATCTTGTATTATATATAGCACGCTTAGAGGCTATGCGGAATTTTACACGCTTAATATAGGGGGTTTTGTGCTCAAAGTAATGATTATTGATGATGAAAAAGATCTCGTTTATCTTTTGAAAGTGGTTTTGGAAAGAGATGGTTTTAAGGTGATGGAAGCGTTTGATGGAAAGGACGCCTATGAACAGCTTTCCGCCATTGAGAACGCAAAAGAGCTTCCCAATGTTATTTTGCTTGATATCATGATGCCGGGAATGGACGGGTATACGCTTCAAGCCAAATTGCAGGAAAATGAAAAGTTCAGCGATATTCCCATTATAATTCTTACGGCTAAAGGACAAATGCGGGATTTATTTGAACTTTCATCAAATGTTTTTGCTTTCGCGGAAAAACCGTTTGAACCGAAAGATTTGGTTGAAATGGCTAAGAACGCGATAAATTCAAAAAAACGATAAAAAAGGCGGCGCAGTGAGCGGAAATACATTAAAAGAAATAGTAGATAACAATTACAAAAAAATACATGAGCTCAGGGAAAAAGGCGTGGAGCCTTATCCTCGCCGGTTTAAGATAAGTCATAATGTTTTGGCCGCGGGCGAACTTGCCGAGGACGCCTGCGCCGTAATCGCCGGCAGAGTGATTCTTATGAGGCTGATGGGGAAAGCCGCGTTTGCTCACATTAAAGACGGTTTTGGCAAGATTCAAATTTATATCAAGAAAGATAATGTCGGCGAAGAGAATTATGATTTATTTAAAAAAAATGTTCATGTCGGCGATTTTCTCGGAATTGAAGGAAAAATATTTATTACGCGCACCGGAGAGAAAACATTAAAAGTTTCAAAGTTAACCATTCTCTCAAAATCCATACGGCCTCTTCCCGAAAAATGGCACGGCTTAAGCGACGCGGAAACCAGATATAGAGAAAGATATTTGGATTTAATATCAAATGAGGAAGTAAAAAAGATATTTACGAGGAGAAGCGCGATAATTTCGGCCATAAGAAGCGCGCTTGATTCTTCCGATTATGTGGAAGTGGAAACCCCCGTTTTATGCGGACAGGCCGGCGGCGCCGCCGCCAGGCCCTTTATAACTTTTCATAATATTTATAAAACCGAGCTGTATCTTCGCATTGCCACCGAGCTTTATTTGAAAAAACTGATAATAGGCGGTTTTGACGGCGTATATGAAATCGGCCGCGTGTTTAGAAATGAAGGAATAGACGCCAATCATAATCCCGAATTTACGACATTGGAAGCGTATAGGGCTTATAGCGATTATAACGGCATGGCCGAATTATTGGAAATGATATTTTCAAAGTGCTGCGATGTGATGAAAATTGAATCCATTGATTATGCCGGAGCGAAAATAAACCTGAAGCCTCCTTTTCAAAGAATGTTTTTGCCGGAAGTTTGGAAGAAGACATGCGGGCAAGATATACATGAGATTTTAAACGGAAAAACATTCAATAAAGCCAATTTGCAAAAGCTCGCGGATTCTCTGCGTATTGAATACGCGCCCACCACTCCCTCGGCCAAGATTTTTGAAAGAATATTTGATCTTAAAATACTTCCGGAAATCAAACAGCCGACTTTTGTAATGGATTATCCCACCGCCATAACGCCGCTCGCTAAATGCAAACCCGGAGATGAGGCCATAGTTGAAAGATTTGAGTTTTATGCCGCCGGTTCGGAACTCGCGAACGCTTATACGGAATTAAATGATCCGGAAGATCAAAAAGAAAGGCTTCTTGAACAAATGCGCCAGAGAGACGAGGAAAGGAATCAGGAAACGGATGTTTTGGATAAAGATTTTATTGAAGCGATGGAATACGGCATGCCGCCCACGGGCGGCATAGGAGTCGGAATAGATCGCCTTGCCATGTTGTTTACCGGAAAACCGTCTATAAGGGAAGTTGTGCTTTTTCCTTTGCTTAAGGGAAATAAAGATGCCGACAACGGGCCTGTGATAGACAATACTCTTTTATAAT
The DNA here is from genome assembly GCA_030637365.1 of Elusimicrobiota bacterium. Classification (GTDB taxonomy): domain Bacteria; phylum Elusimicrobiota; class Elusimicrobia; order Elusimicrobiales; family UBA9959; genus JAKLQJ01. The sequence goes on along the minus strand of DAOWGR010000134.1, from coordinate 10,244 downwards.
TTTCAAACACAAGGAGAGGGGGAAATTTGGCTGTCTCGCCGCCAAGCAGTTTGATTTCCATGTGATTATGTCCGCAGAACTTTTTATAGCCTTAAGATATTTGAAAGCCAAAAGAAAAGGGCTTTTTTCCATGATAACCACATTCATCGGAATTGCCGGCGTTGCCATCGGGGTGGCCGCTTTGATTGTCACGCTTTCAATAATGAACGGCTTTCAATCCGATATAAAAAAGAAAATTATAGACGCTCAAGCTCACATAATAATCTATGGGCAAATTCAAGCGGGAGAAACCGATTATTTCACCAAGAGGGTGAAATCCGTAAGCGAGGTTGAAAAGGTTTCTCCTTTTGTTTTTGGTCAGGCCATTTTGACTTTTAAAAATCGTTCAACCGGAGTTATCGTAAAGGGTTTTGACGCTAAAAAAGAATTCCGGATAAACAATCTTGAAAGCTCGCTTGTTCATGGCGATTGGTTTGGAAAAAAAACCGATGCAAAGGCTGTGCCGGGCGCCGCATCTCAAACGGCCAAGAATGTTCCGGGTATAGTTCTCGGCGAAGAATTGGCTAAAAACATAGGCGCGTGGGTGGGCGATTCGGTTATACTTGTGTCTCCCAAAGCCGTTTCAACATCCATCGGGATTTTCCCAAAAATGAAAAAATTTAAAATAACCGGCTTAATCAGAACAGGGTATTATGAGTTTGACAGCGGGATGGCTTATACCGCTATAGAGCCCGTTTCAAAGTTTTTTGGCCTTAATGGCGGGATTAACGGCATGGGTTTAATGCTTTCGGATATTAAACACGCGGATAAAATTTCCGTTTTGTTGAAGTCCAAGCTTGGTTTGCCGTTTGTTGTTAAGACTTATGCCGATATGAACAGAACTCTTTTTTCGGCGCTTAAGCTTGAAAAATTCATAATGACGCTTATTTTGGCTTTAATAATTCTGGTTGCGACATTTAATATAGCGTCAAATCTTTTGCTTATGAGTGTTGAAAAAATGAGGGATATAGGCATTTTAAGGTCCATAGGGGCAAAAGCGTCTTTTGTGCGGAAAATATTTTTATGGGAAGGAAATCTGGTCGCTTTAAGCGGGATAATAATCGGCGTGATATTGGGGCTTTCAATATCATTGCTTATCGCGAAATATCCGGTTGTTGAATTGCCGGCCGATATTTATTATATAACCAAAGTTCCCGTCCAAATAAAAGCATTGGATGTTTTGGCGACTATAGCGGTAAGTTACGCTTTATGCATGTTAAGCGCGGTTTATCCCGCGCTTCGCGCTGCTTCCATAAGCCCGGTTGACGCGGTGAGATACGGATAAAATAAAATGACCCTACCACCCCTTCACACACCGAAAGGTGTGTTTAATAAAATCAGTGATAGATTCAATGAAGAGAAAAGAATGTATAATGAAAAAAAATTAAAAAGAAATGAGCGCCTTACAGTCGCTGAAGAGGTGGTAGGGTGATAGTTGAAATCAAAAATTTAAGCAAGAGTTATACTCAGGTTCATCAGCAGACAATGGTTCTGGAAGATGTGGATTTCACCATAAGCAAAGGCGAGTTTATTTCAATTGTCGGACCGTCCGGTTCGGGAAAGTCCACGCTGTTGAATTTGATAGGCATTTTGGATGATTGTTACAGCGGTTCAATAAAATTGTTCGGCCATTCCCTTTTATCTTTAAGCGATAATGAAAAATCAATTATGCGCGTGAAGAACATAGGTTTTGTTTTTCAGTTTGATTCTTTGCTTGAAGAATTTACCGTTGCGGAAAATATAGATATGCCGGCCAGAATATTGGGAAAATCCGACATTAAGCGTTCAATAAGTTTGCTTGAAAAATTTAATCTTGAAGATATAGCGCATAAATTTCCGATGGAAATATCCGGAGGAGAAAAACAAAGAGTGGCGATATTGAGAGCTTTGCGCAATTCTCCCGCGCTTATAATAGCCGATGAGCCTACAGGCAATTTGGATAAACATAATTCTAAGCTTATTCTCGATGATTTAAAGCATATAAGTCTAGAGGGGTCCTCTGTTTTGATGGTGACGCATAATGAGGAAGCCGCCGCGTACGGCAATAAAATTTATCATTTGGCAAATGGAAAACTTATGACATGTGACTTGTAATTTAAGAGTTTTTTAAGGTCCCAAATGCTCTTGACAAAATACCGATTTGTCATAAAAATATATATGTGGAAATATGAAAAATAAGGCGTTTTATAAAATTATATTCGCGGTTTTAATCTTTTCCGTATTCGGCGGGTTTTCTCACGCGGCGGCTCGCGGCGACAACTCGGTTATGATGCAGGGGTTTCATTGGACATCATGGAAGACGGCGCCGTGGTGGTCAGTCCTGAGTAATCGTGCGGATCAAATATCCGTGGCCGGAATTGATATTATATGGTTTCCGCCTTCGTCCGATTCTCTCAGCCCCCAGGGCTATCTTCCCAGAAAGCTTAATCTTCAGGATTCAAAATACGGAACACAAGTTCAGCTTATTTCAGCTATAAAAGAGTTTCATTCCAAGGGCGTTAAGGTTATCGGCGATATTGTCGTCAATCATAGAGTCGGAACATTGGATTGGGCCGATTTTACCGATCCGGCGTGGGCTCCGGATTCGGTTTGCTCGGATGATGAATGGGGGCAAGGCAAAGGCAATCCGGATACGGGCAAGGCTTATCACGCGGCCCGCGATATCGATCATACTCAAAATTATGTCAGAGAAAGCGTTTCGGCGTGGCTGAATCGCTTGCGAAATAATATCGGTTATGACGGCTGGCGTTATGATTATGCCAGAGGAATAGCTCCCGAATATTTCAATTCATACAGCCGGTCTTCAAACGCGTCGTTTTCTGTTGCTGAAATTTGGGATACTTTGGATATAAATAATCCGGACGAGCACAGACAGCAGCTTTGTAATTGGATGAGTTCCGCCGGCGGAAATATAAAAGTTTTTGATTTCACCACAAAAGGATTATTGCAGCACGCGATTACACACGGGCAATATTGGCGTTTAAAGGACGAATATTCGGCTCCGTCGGGGCTTATAGGCTGGTGGCCCGCAAACGCGGTGACTTTTATTGATAATCACGATACCATTGACAGAGAATCCTCCGATAATAAACAAAAGGCGTGGCCTTTCCCCATAGATAACATAATGCAAGGTTACGCTTATATTCTTACTCACCCGGGGATTCCGTGTATCTATTGGACTCATTTTTTTGACGCCGGCTTAAAAAATGAAATTACGGCTTTAATAAAAATAAGAAAATCTTTAGAGATAAATTCAGGGAGTTCCGTTCGCATAGTGAAAACATCTAAAGATGTTTATTGCGCCGTAATAGACGATAAAGTGGCGATGAAGATAGGTACCGGTTATTGGGAGCCGGGCTCCGAGTGGAGGCTTGAAGCCGAGGGTCGCGAGTATAAAATCTGGTTCAAAAAATAAAATCTCTTTTCTATTTTCTCTATTCATTGTTTCCATATTGCCTAATAACCTTATTACCTAATTGCCTAATTGTTCATTGATACATAGTCCTTATTTTGCTAATTTATAATTAAGTCTGACCAAAATCAGAGGCATATAGTTCCCCATATATTTTTTCGTAATCAAAGCAGTGGGGGTAAAAAAGCTATGTAATTATAACCCTCTGGAGATTTAATTCCAAGTGTCCCGCATAGCGGGATAATCACTGGAAATAGTAAAATCTATCTACTGAGGGTAAAAAAACACAAGGCTATGCCGGGTGTCGTAACAAAGTGCTATGCACATCGGACGACCATAGTGTTTTTTTAGGAGGCTTCGTGAAGATACTTGCCATAGGCGCGCATCCCGACGATATTGAATTTGGCTGCGGCGGAATTCTTTATAAGTTATTTAAAGAGAAGCACAAAATAAATCTTCTTGTTATGACGAAAGGAAATGTCGGCGGGACCAGTAATAAAAGATGGCTTGAGCAAAAAAAATCCGCCGCGACTTTAAAAGCGTCGTTATTTTACGGCGGGCTTAAAGATACCGGCGTGAATATGGGGCGGGAGCTTATACGGATTATTGAGAAAACTCTTGATAATGTGCGGCCGGATATTGTTCTCGTGAATTACTGCGAAGATACTCATCAGGATCATAGAAATCTGGCTAAGGCTGTTGAAACGGCGTCGCGATATATAAAGAATATTCTTTTTTATGAAGTTCCGACCACGCTTGATTTTCTGCCGACCGTTTTTTTTGATATCGGCCGGGTTATGACTGAGAAAGAACAGCTTTTAAAATGCCATAAGTCGCAAGTTAATAAAACAAGGGTTAAGAATTTGTCAATTATAGAAAGCGCGAAAAGCGCCGCCATATTCAGGGGGTATCAAAACAGGGTTAAATACGCGGAGGCTTTTGTTCCGCAGAGATTGTCATTGGAGCTATTGTTGAAAAAAAAGGCGGCGGAGTGAGAAAAAGAAAAAGTTTGATATTTTACAGTGTCGCGCTTGTGGTTCTTATGGTTTTGTTTCCCGCGGGCGGTTTTTCGGCGTGGACTTGGGAAGCCGGAATTCGCTGGTTTTATTTGTTTATTATCGCGATGTTTATCGCGGCGTTATTAGCGCCTTTAAGCGTGGTTTTGGCGAAGAAAATCGGCGCGATGGATTATCCCGGCCCGAGAAAAATTCATTCCAAGGTTATGCCGAGGTTGGGCGGACTTGCCGTATACGCGGCTTTTATTTTTACGATTATCCGGAGTTATCAATTTTCACCGAAAGTTATCGGAATAGTTATAGGCGGAACTATAATTTTTATTCTCGGAGTGGCGGATGATATCAAGGGTTTGTCTGCCGGAACAAGATTGTTTTGGCAGGTTGTAGCCGCTTTGATTGTGGTTTTTTTCGGTCTTCATATAAGTTTTGCTTCGCTAATGCCGTTTGGCGATGTTTTTTCATACGCATTTTCCGTTATATGGCTGGTTGGAATAACCAACGCTTTTAATTTTATGGACGGCATAGACGGCTTGGCTTTGAGCATGGGCGCCGTGTGCTCTCTTTTATTTCTCGGCATAGCGTGGAATTCCAGCCAGTATATGGTGGCTTTTTTATCAGCCGCCATGGCCGGCGGCTGTATAGGTTTGCTGAAAACCAATTGGCGGCCCGCTAAAGTTTTTCTCGGCGACGGCGGCGCCACTTTTATAGGTTTTATTTTGGGGTGTCTGGCTCTTGCCGGCAGTTGGGCCACAAATAATCCGATGGTTGCTTTAAGCACGCCCATCCTTATTTTGGGTATTCCCATTTTTGACATAATTTATACCACGATATCCAGAATAAAAAACGGCAAAATTAAAAATATAAAGGAATGGCTGGAATATTCTTCAACCGATCATTTTCATCATCGGCTTATGAATCTCGGCCTTGGCGTTAAAAGCACGGTAGGCTTTATTCTTTTGCTGAATGTTTGTCTCGGTCTCGCGGCATGGACAATGCGTTATACCGATTCCACAGTGGGAACCATTTTTCTGCTTTTTCAGGCGGTATTGATTTTTTTTATAGTCATTGCGCTGATGCTTATGGGGCGGGAATTAACAGTTGAAAAAGATAGGCGAAGAAAGTTGCCTTAAGCATAAGCGCGGCGATTTCTTTTTTTAAAGATTTAATGAAAGATACGATTATAAAAAAAATCAGGGTTAAAGAAATATTCGCTGATTTGCGCATGCCGTTTACCATTTCAAGCGGCAGTCACGCTCGGCTTGAAAATATTCTTTTTGAAGTTTTGCTTGAAGGCGGAATTAAAGGTTTCGGCGAGGCGGCCGTGGCCAGTCACATTACGGGGGAAACTCAAAGTTTAACTTTTAATAATTTAAAGAAAGCGGCCATCTGGCTTGAGGGAAAGGATATTGCCGATTATTTTAATTTGTTTTCGTTTGCCCGGCGGAAACTGGAGAAAAATTGCTGCGCTTTGGCCGCCGTTGAAATGGCTGTTTTGGACGCTTTGACCAAATCTTTGAATATTCCTTTATGGAAATTTTATGGAGATAAGTGTGAAAGAATTAAAAGCGATATAACGCTGGTAATCGGCGGTGAAAAAGATAATTATTCTTTTATAAGGAAAATGGCGGGGCGCGGGTTTAATGTTTTTAAGATAAAAGTGGGGGTTGATTTTGATAAAGATATAAACAGAGTTATCAGTGTTTCCAAAATTACGGGCGGGGCTGGAATTTACCTTGACGCCAATTGCGCTTATAGCGCGAATACGGCTTTTAAATTTATAAAAACTCTTGAAAAATATAAGGTTTTTCCTTTGGTATTTGAACAGCCGACGGCAAAAGATGATTATGACGGGCTGAAATTTTTATCGGGCAAATTAAAAATGCCTGTTTGCGCCGATGAAAGCGTTTCTTCGGTTGAAGACGCTTTTAAGATTATAAAAAACGGATACGCGAGCGCCATGAACATTAAGCTGATGAAATTCGGGCTTCTGCGGGCTAAAGAAATTCATAATTTGGCCAGAATTAAAAATATTAAACTTATGATGGGGGAAATGCTTGAAAGTTCCCTTTCTTCTTCATGCGCCGCGCATTTCGCGGGCGGGCTCGGCGGGTTTGATTTTATGGATTTGGATACGCCGTTTTTTATTAAAGATAAAATAATGGATAGCGGCGCGATAATAAAGCGGTCTGGCTTGTACGAAATAAACAAGGTCAAAAAAGGCATAGGAGTGAAACCGGCCGAAACAGCAGGTTAAGATTAAGATTGAGAACAGCAAGGAGAAAAAATGAAAACACTAATATTTATAATTTCATGTTTTTTAACGGTTGCGATTTTGAACGCTGAAGATGTTGAAAAGCCGGCGGTAACAAAAGCCGCTGTTGTTGTTAAAAGCAGCTCGCCCGCCAAGGTCGCAATGGGGCGGAATGTTGTAAAAGGGAAGATTAAGGCGGAGATTTCCACGCTTAGAGAATTGAGAAGAATTCAAAATATGAAAACAGTTGAGCTGAAAAAAAGCCAAAATAAAGAAATTGAAGCTTTGGAAAAAAACGCCGATTTTGAAAATTCGCATAAATTCCGAAAGGCTCGCAAGAAAATGAAATCGGAGCATAAAAAAGTTTTAAGGGAATTAAAGGCAATGCATAAAAAAAATCAAAAAGAATTTAAAAAAGACCGTCAGGTGAAACAAGATTTTAAAAAAGAGAAGCGATCTAAAGGTAAAAAGAAAGAGGGAGTAAAATAGTTTTGCAGAGGTCTTGACCCCACCACCTCTTTTAAGCATTTTCAGTAAAACTGAAAAAAAATCCGTTTTGCGGATTTGCTCCGCTACAAGCGGAGCGCGATAAAAGAGGTGGTGGGGTTGACAAGTCAAGTTTTATGTGTTAGAGTATGTATGCGCTCCTATAGTGGAACGCGACCTGTGAACTTCCCCAGTAATGAGGGAAAGCGAAAACCCGCCAAAAGCGGGTTTTTGCATTTCCAGAGCCTTAATTGAAGTCAAACTCCCCAATTCTTCTAAACCTGATAATTTCCAACTCCATAACTCCTGAACTCTTAAACTTTTACTAAACTCTCAGCAGTTTCATCCTATAATTTAAATTAGTATAATAATACGAATTCAATGGTGTTCAAAAAAACGGAGGGTCTATGCTTAAATTTGTTGAATGCGTGCCTAATTTTAGTGAAGGAAGAGATGAAGTTAAAATAAAACAGATAGTTGACGCCGCCAGAAAAGTTTCCGGCGTTATAGTTCTTGATATTGAAAAGGACTCGGATCATCATAGAACGGTGCTCTCTTTCATAGCTCCCGTGGATACGGCGGTTGAGGCTATGTTTAAGGCCATTGAAAAGGCCGTTGAACTTATTGATTTAAATCATCACAAGGGTGAACATCCCAGAATGGGAGCCATGGATGTGGCTCCTTTTATTCCGATAATGGGTTCCACTATTGAAGAATGCGTGGAACTTGCCAAGCAACTTGCCAAAAGAGTCGGTGAAGAACTTAATGTTCCGGCTTATCTTTACGATTGCGCGGCGCAAGTTCCATTAAGAAAAAATCTTGCCAAAGTTCGCAAGGGACAGTTTGAAGGCATGAAGGAAGTAATCGGAAAAGATCCTGAAAGAGTTCCCGATTTTGGTCCGAACAAAATGCATCCTACCGCCGGAGCTGTCGGGGTTGGAGCGCGCCAGCAGATTATAAATTTCAATGTGAATTTAAATACGACCGACATGGAATATAGCAAGGCTTTGGCCAAGAAAATAAGAACTTCCGGAGGCGGCTTGCCAAGTTTGCGCGGCGCGGCAATTTTTCTTGAATCCAAAAATCAGGTTCAGATCTCAACCGTGCTTACCGATTATAATACCACTTCCATAAAAAAAGTCGTGGATGAAATAGCCAAAGAGATTAAATCCGAAAATATAGAAATAACCGATACCGAACTTATCGGTCTTTCTTCTCAGGACGCCATTACCAAATACGCGATGGAATCTTTAAAAATAAATAGTTTCAATCCTGAAACTCAAATACTTGAAAACAGGCTTTTAAGCCTTATGAGTTCATGGCAAGTTGGCGCGAATATAGCGATTGACGCTTTTGCCGACACCAATCCCACTCCCGGCGGAGGCAGCGCCGCCGCCATTTCAGGCGCAATGGGTTGCGCTTTGGGGCAGATGGCCATAGGTGTTACGCTAATGAGCAAGAAACTTGATGAAAGCAAAAAACCGGCTTTATTGGAAGCGAAATCAAAGCTGGGCTTTTTCAGAAGCGAACTTCAGAATTGTATGAGTGAAGATTCGGCGGCTTTTGATTCGTTTATGGCGGCCAGAAAATTGCCCAAGGAATCGGAAGAGAGAAAAACCGAAATGCAAAAAGCCATTAAATACGCGGCGGATGTGCCTTTAAAAACGGCTAAATATGCCGTTGGCGCCTTAAGGCTGCTCAGGGGATTGGATTCCACATCTCCTTCGGTTGCTTCCGATAAGAAAAGCGCGCAGTATCTTTTGGACGCGGGCGTGAAGTGCGCGGCCGAAAATGTTCTTATAAATATTTCGTCAATTAAGGATGAAGAATACGGCAATAATCTAAAAAAAGAAATAGAAGATTGTCTTGTCGCTCTTCAAACTGAAAAAGTATAGAAATGCGCTAAGCGCATTTTAGCGCGATAACGCGACAGTGCGGAAGTGTGAACTTACGCGCTTATGAACTTATGCGCTTATAATTAAGGGGTTATGCGATGCCGAGTATGGATACTTTATCAAGAGAACTTATGCTGGACAGTTTGCGCGCTTACGCGAAGAAAAATCTTACTCATGAGTTTTTGAAAGAGATGGATGATAAGAATGAGTTCCCCACTGAAATTTTAAAACAAATGTATGACCAGTCCATATTGGGAGTTCATCTTTTGCTTATTCCCAAGGAATATGGCGGCATAAGCGGCGGAACTTTTGATGTTTACAGGGTTTGCGAGGTATTGGCCAGAATAGATCTTGGAATAGCAACGGGCGTATTTGCCACATTTCTCGGGACCGATCCTCTCAGCGTTGGCGGCACCGATGAACAGAAAGAAGAATGGATGACCAGAATAGCCAAAGAAAATCTTCTTGTGGCTTACGCGGCAACCGAAGCCGATGCCGGAAGCGATTTGGTGAATTTAAGAACAAGAGCCGAGCATGTTTTAAAAAACGGAGAGCTTATCGGTTACAAATTAACCGGTAATAAACAATGGATTTCAAACGGCGGAGTGGCCGATGTATATTCCGTTCTCGCGATGGCGCCGGGCGGGCCGTCATGGTTTATGGTTGAGAAGGGAACTGAAGGTTTTTCGCCCAATAAACATGAGGATAAGCATGGCATAAGGCTTAGCAATACCGCTGGTTTATCTTTTGATGACGCCTATATCCCCAAGAAAAATTTAATAGGTGAAGTTGAAGGACAAGGGTTGTCTCAGGCGCAAGCGGTTTTTGGTTATACCAGAGTAATGGTGGCGGCTTTTGGCCTTGGTTGCGGTTGGGAAGCTCTTGAAATTGCCATAAAATACAGCCAGCAAAGAATTCAAGGCGGCGGCCCGCTTTCGGATAAGCAGGGGTATACTCATAAATTGATAGTGCCTCATGCCGTAGACCTTGAAGCTGCGAGAGCGTATGTTGAAGAGATTTCCGAAAGGCTTGACGGCGGAGAAAAAGGTCTCCAAACCGAAGGCGCGATAGCTAAATACGCGGCGACTGAAAGCGGCAATGAAACGGCGGAAGATGCCATACAAGCGCTTGGCGGTTATGGTTAT
>DAOWGR010000154.1 GCA_030637365.1 Elusimicrobiota bacterium | reverse complement strand
TCCTGTCAAATCATAAATAGATCTAACTATGGTGTGTATCATCTTGTCAAATTAAATCTAACCATGAACTGCCTCCTTTTTTAGCAATTTTTCCACTTCTTTCATAATGTCTTCTTGTTTTAAATTCTTAACGGAAATATCTGATTTCATTTTTCTATTCGCCGTTTCCCAAATTAAATCCAGCTTATTATCTACCACTTCCGATAACTTAAATGGATTTAAACTGGCTCTCATTTTCTCAAGCTTTTTTATTTTTCTATCGTTAGGATATTTTTCTTTTAGTCTTTCAAACGGGGTTTTTGGTTTGTCATATATCTTTTTTGTTTTTGACCCCACTCGCTCTCTTTTTATAAGTTTTACAGAAGGTTGAAACAAATTCATAAATAATCTCTCTTCTTTGCGATACAAGCTGTTGATAAGATTTAGTGATTTCTCACTGTCGTATCTATTCCAGCCCAGTTGTTTCCTCGCATGGGTCCAATTCTTTTGTTCTATATGCGCATTGTCGTCTTTTTTATAGGGTCTGCTTCTGGTAAATGTTATATCCCTGTTTTTACAATAGTTATAAAGTTGCCAATTTATAAATTCTCCTCCATTGTCTGAATCTATGGATTTAACGCTAAACGGCAATGCTTTAATAATTTCGATCAATGCTCTTTTTACACCTTCCTCGCCTTTACCCATAACAGCCATTGCTTCATCCCAACCGGAATAAATATCAACTGTGTTTAATGTGTAAATGAACTGCCCCGAAGCATTGGGGCCCGAATGCGACACCAAATCTATTTCCAAATGCCCCGGCTCATCTATATCATGAAATTCAGTCATAACTGGAATCTCGCGCTTTAATAAACTTCCCGGCTTGGTTTTGCCATAAATGCGGTTTTTAAGTAAATGTTTGTGTCGCTTTAACATCCTATCAAGGGTTGAAGAGCTTATGTTAAGAAGCAGTTTCTCAAATCGCGGATTTATCTCGTATTCTTGTTTTGACCAATACATCCAGTCTTTTATTATCTCTTTCAAACGAACAGACCATGGATACTTTGCTTTTATCCAGATATTTTTTACCAATCTTTCCACATCACTATCATAAATCTTTTTTCGGCCTCTGCCTTTTATAATACCTAAGGCTTTTTCTTGAGTGAAACTTTTATTGAGCAAGGATATGAGATATTTTCGCTTATAACCGCATATTTTAACGGCTTCATCCAATATCTTGTTTTTGCCGGATTTATCCAATTTATGATATCTGTCTATTATTTGTTTTAAGTATTTCATGCGAAATTTATAGTCCATGTTTTAGCCTCCGTAAATAGACTACTGGAAGCAAATTGAAAACATGTTTCGGTTAGATTATTTATGATTCGACGATAGCCCTTTCGGTTAGATTATATTTGATTTGATTCGAGGGTTTGAAGAAGATATTCCATATATGCTATTATAAATGAACTGCAAATTTTTTACTGCTTGTGAGTACAATATCGCGGAGGTTAAATGTTGAACATATCAATGAAAACTATGCTTGAAGCCGGTGTCCATTTTGGCCATCAGACATATAGATGGAATCCTAAGATGTCTCGGTATATATTCGGGGAAAGAAATGGGATTCATATTCTGGATTTACAGAAAACCGTTAAAGAATTGAAGAAGGCCTATGCTTTTGTCAAAGATTGCGCGAAGCAAGGCAAAAGCTTTATTTTTGTCGGAACCAAAAAGCAAGCCAAAGACCTGATAAAAGAAGAGTCGTTAAGAGCGTGTATTCCGTATGTCAATGAAAAATGGCTTGGAGGCATGCTTACCAATTTTGAAACCCTTAAAAGCTCCATAAAAAGGCTTGAAGAGCTTGAAAAGCTGGAAACTGACGGCCTCTTCAAGGTAATGTCAAAAAAAGAAGTTTCGCGTCTTACAAAGGAAAAAAACAGGCTTTTGAAGCTGTTATCCGGAATAAGACATATGCCTGATTTGCCGGAGGTAATGTTTGTAATAGATCCGATTGAAGAAATGGGCGCGATGAAAGAAGCCAAGAAACTTGGAATTACGATTGTCAGCGTTTGTGATACCAATTGCGATCCTGACGCGATAGATGTTCCAATTCCCGGAAATGACGATGCTTCAAGGTCCATAAGGCTTTTTTGCGCCACCATGGCGGATGCCATTATTGACGGCAGAAAAGAAAAAGAAGATGAAGCTATGGCTGTTAAACAGGCTGAGGAGAAGGCTGAAATGGAAGCCGCGAACGCGGATCGGGAAGATTCTGAGGAGATGAAGCCTGAGAAAGAATCGGTTGAGTCGGAAAAAGTTGAAACTCCCGAAACGCCAAAAAAAGAACAGGGTGAAACGAAAATTGAAGAGCCCAATGAACCGCGGACGGATATTGAAACCAAAACCGAGACCGTGAAAGCCGAAGAATAAACGGCGGTTTAAGATTAAGGTTGAGAACAATCAATAAAAACCAATTTTGTCTATAGCGCGTTTTTTTTTACTCATATGGCCTTAATGTTGGCTTTAATTTGAAATTTATAAGGAGATTTTTTTTATGCCGGAGATAACAACAAAGCAGGTGATGTCGGTTAGAACCAAGAGCGGAGCGGGGATTATGGCTTGTAAAAACGCTCTTAAAGAAACATCGGGAGATGAGGAAAAAGCGATAGAAATTTTGAGAAAAAAGGGGCTTAGCGGACTTGCCAAAAGAGCCGGAAGAGAAATGAAAGAAGGAATCGTTAATGTGAAAGTTTCCGATGACGCAAAAACACTCGCGATATTGGAAATAAATTGTGAAACTGATTTTGTGGCCAGGAACCCCGAGTTTAGAGCTCTTTCCGACGAACTTGTTTCGCTTATGTTGGGTGATGAGAAAATGAGCAATCCCGCAGAAAATGAAAACGCTAAAGGAAAGCTTCAGCAATTTGCGATTAAAGTCGGTGAAAATATGCAGATAAGACGCGGCGCGATTTACAAGTTGGACGGTAATGGCATTGCCAATCACTATATTCACAGTGATTCAAAAAAAGGCGCTGTCGTTCTCCTTCATGTCGAAGGTGAGGATGTTTCGGACGAAAGTTTGCCGGTTTTGGCAAGAGACCTTGCCATGCAATGCGTGGCTATGAATCCCAGATGGCTGAAGAAGGACGATGTTTCCGTCGAGGTTATAGAGAAGGAAAAAGAGATATACAAAGAGAGTCCCAAAGCCGCGGGAAAATCGGGCATAGGATTGGAAAAAATGCTTGAAGGCAGAATTAATAAGTTTTATCAAGAGAACTGTCTTTTGGAGCAGGCTTCAATAAGAGACTCCAAACTTTCCATTTCAAAGCTGGTGGCCAATACCGCGGAAAAATTAAATACCAAAGTGTCAGTAAGTAAATTTGATTGCTATATAGTGGGTATGGAATAACAGTGTATAAAAGAGTTTTACTCAAATTATCGGGAGAAGCTCTCCTTGAAAAAGGTCGTTCCATAAGTCCTTCCTCATTGGTTTATATATCCAAAGAAATAAAGAAAGCTCATAGGCGCGGTTTGCAGCTTGCCATTGTGATAGGCGGCGGCAATATCTGGCGTGGCGCCAAAGACGGCAACGGTATGATTGACAGGGTAATATCCGATAATATGGGCATGATGGCAACCATCATAAACGCCATGGCCCTGCAGTCCGCCTTGGAACATCAGGGAGTAAGCACTCGCGTTCAAACATCTATTCCGATATCAAGTATTGCCGAGCCTTTTATAAGAAGAAAGGCTGTAAGACATTTGGAAAAAGGCAGAGTTGTTATTTTTGCCGGCGGCACGGGCAATCCTTATTTCACGACTGATACCGCCGCCGCTTTGCGCGCGGCTGAAATAGGCGCCGATGTAATATTTAAAGCGACTCAGGTTGACGCCGTTTATACCGGTGATCCCAAGACCGATAAAAGCGCTAAAAAGATAAAAAACATAACCTATATGAAAGCCATAAAAGAACAGCTTCGTTTTATGGATACAAGCGCTTTGACTCTTTGCATGGAAAATCATATACCCATACTGCTGTTTAATCTTCACACGGCCGGAAATATTAAAAAAGCCGTTGACGGAGAAAAAATAGGAACCCTCATTAAGTAAAAAAACTTAGCCTTTTTTACAGGGGATAGCGTAGAGGGAATAGGGTGGAGAATTCATCGGAGTTCTTTAAAACTTTAAACTTTGGACTCTAAACTGACCTATGAAAGATAAAATAATTGCGGATATAAACAGTCATTTTGCTTTGGCGGATGAGATAACGGCCAAAGCCGGTTTAATTGAAGAGGCGGCAAATAAAATTATTGCCGCTCTTAAGAACGGCGGGACACTTTATATTTGCGGAAACGGCGGCAGCGCCGCCGATAGCCAGCATTTCGCGGCGGAACTTATAGGCCGTTTTTTAATTGAGCGCGAGCCAGTTAAAGCTTTGGCTTTGACCGCCAATACATCCATTTTAACCGCCATAGGAAACGACTATGGTTTTGACAAGATTTTTGAAAGGCAGGTTGACGCTTTTGTAAAATCAAAAGATATCCTGTTTGGAATTTCAACTTCCGGCAATAGTTTAAATATCATCAATGCCGTTAAAATGGCCAAAAAAAAGGGAGCGTTGACGATGTCTCTTTTGGGCTGTGGCGGCGGAAAAATAGCGCGAGAAAGCGATTTTTCATTGATTTGCGCTTCCAATGACACTCCCCGCGTTCAAGAAATGCATATTCTTATTATTCACATTTTATGCTCGGCCATAGAAAATAAACTTTTCCTCTCAAATTAAAGCCATTTAATACTTCTTTCGTTTTTACTATAATTAGCTATATAATAGTATTTGTATTAATAAGGACAATTCAATCAGATAAGGAGTGTATTATGAATAACGAAACCGAAGTTTCAGATATTCTCATTAGTCTTGAAAATGAAATGAAAGGCAGGGTGGAAAAATTTAAGAAAGAGCTTACCACTCTTAGAACGGGCAGAGCCAATCCCCAAATTTTGGATAATGTTTTTGTGGAATATTATGGCGCTAAAGTTCCCTTAAAGCAGATCGCGTCAATTTCCATACCGGAGGCGAGAACTCTTGAGATAAGACCTTTTGATGTGGCGGCAATTGATAATATTGAGGCTGAGCTTAAAAAAATGGATTTGGGCACATCTCCCGCGTCCGATGGGAAAATAATCAGGATTAATCTTCCCGCGATGACTGAAGATCAGAGAAAAAAGATGGTCAAAGTGGTTCGTGAAATGGGCGAAGATTCCAAAGTAGCGATTAGAAATGAAAGGCGCGACGCGCTGAATATACTTAAAAAAGCTGAAAAGAACAGCGCGATAAGCGAAGATGATTTAACAAGCTATGAACGAAAAGTTCAAACTCTTACCGATACATATATTAAAGGCGTGACGGATGTTATAAATTTCAAAGAAAAGGAGTTGCTTACTGTTTAGTCCATTGTTTAAAGCATGCAAAAGCAGAATTTATTAAAAAGTATTGACCAGGCAAAATTACCCGAACATGTGGCTATTATTATGGACGGTAATAGGCGTTGGGCGAAAAAGAACGGCATTCCCGCCATTATGGGGCATCGCAAGGGAGTTGAATCGGTTAAAAATATCGTTCGCGTTGCCAATAATATGGGAATAAAGGTTTTGACCATATACGCCTTTTCCACGGAAAATTGGAACAGATCCAAATTGGAAGTTAACGCTTTGATGTTTTTGCTCAAAAAAGTTTTGAAAAAGTATACGGCTGAACTTAAAGAGAACGGGATAAGACTTATGGTTAGCGGCAGAATAGATGATATGCCGTCCGGCATAGGCAAAGAAATTGCCGCGTCTGTTGAAAAGCTGAAAGACGGAAAAAAATTGATTTTAAATATCGCGCTTAATTACGGCGGTCGGCAGGAAATAGTGGATGCCGTCAATAAAATAATAAAATCAAAGGTGAAGAAAATCAGTCTGTCTTCTTTTAATAAATTTCTTTACACTTTTCCCCTTCCCGACCCGGATTTGCTCATAAGAACATCGGGAGAATTAAGAATTTCCAATTTTCTTTTATGGCAAGCGGCGTATTCCGAGTTTTATGTAACGGATGTTTTTTGGCCGGATTTCGGTGAAAAGGAATTTGCCAATGCCATAGCCGAATATCAGAAACGCGAAAGACGATTTGGTAAAAAATAAGGCGTAAAATTCAGCGTTCTCGGCGATTTAAGAGGTGATATAAGAATATGCTGCTTCCCAGAATATTGACCGCCATTATCGGCGCGCCCATTGTGCTTGCCGTCATTCACATAGGCAATTTGCCGTATATGGTTTTTATCTTTATCATAATAGCTCTGTCGCTTTATGAATATTCCGTTTTAATGAAACTTGGCGGAAAGCCGGTTCAAAACTCCGTTCTTTTTATTTTCGGATTGCTTATTCCTTTGGCTTTTATTCTTGATTCTTATTCCAAAAACATGTTCGGAGGAAATAATTTCGCTATTTTTATTTTTACCGCCGCTTTCATTGTTTCCGTCATAGTGGAAATATTTTCCTCAAAAAAAT
>DAOWGR010000040.1 GCA_030637365.1 Elusimicrobiota bacterium | reverse complement strand
CGCGGCATTGGAAGAGGCTAAGAGCAAAAGCAAGGATTTGTTCAGATACGCCTTTGAAAAAAACATTATTTTGGTGTCCACTTCAACGCTTTTTCCCGTTTTCAAAACCATAGCGTATATATGGACGCAGGAAAAACAAAACAGAAACGCTCTTGAAATAGCCAAAAGGGGCGGAGAGCTTTATGATAAATTTGTCGGGTTTTTGGAAGATATGTGCAATATCGGGAAAAGTCTTAAAGCCGCGACCAGTGCTTATGAAGGCTCTTTCAATAAGCTTAAAAGCGGGCGCGGAAGCCTTGTCAGGCAGGTTGAAATGATAAAAAAACTGGGCGTCAAAGCTTCAAAAGATATACCGGCCGAGTTTAAGAAAGAAGCCCTTGATTCCGATTAATCTCTCAAAAGGTAACAGGTGCCTTTTGGGTGTTTGAAAAACAGCTCTCCAATGAAGATTTACGCTTTTTCAAAAGGCACCTGTTACCTTTTGAAGCATATGGTTGCTCATGGCTATCAAACAAAATCAAAATCTCCCCGTTTTAAAGAAAGACACGGAACTTGGTTTTCCGCACGCCTTATTGATAAGCGCGTCGGCTGGTTCGGGCAAAACCTATACTTTAACCGAGCGTTATATTCAATTGCTCCTTTCAGGCAATATTCCTTTTAATAAAATTGAAAATATACTTGCCGTAACTTTTACCAATAATGCCGCCAAGGAAATGAAAAGCCGCATACTTGGCTGGCTTAAAGAATTGGCTCTGGATAAAAATTGCGAGAAAATGGAAGAGACGCTTACGCTTATTTCTTTGAGCCGCGAAGCTATACATGAGAAAGCCAAGAAATCGGTTGAGCTTGTAATAGATAATTATTCAGACTTTCATATACAAACCATAGACAGTTTTTTAACCCGCATTATGACTTGTTCGGTGGCGGAACTCGGCCTGCCCTTAAATCCCGAAATAACCATGACTTATGATTTACTTATAGATTCGGCTTTATATGCCATGTTTTCAAAAATCGGAAGAGAAGAATTGCCGCGCGAAGAAGTGGATAAATTTTTGACCATTTTGCCAAAGTCCGGCTCATATCCATGGAATCCGGCGGCCCGAGTAAAAGACAATTTTAACAGTTTCCTTAATGCCGAGGGCAAAACCAGCGGACGGATAGTTCATGATAAAACGGATTATGATATTGTGCTTAAAGAGAAATTTAAAGAAATCCTGCAATTTTGCGAAGGTTTGAGAAAAAAATTGCCCGATGATTCTTTAATAAAAGACAGCTCGCGCGCCGCCATACAGGAAAAAAATCTTATCGGTTTCCTTGCCAATTACAGTTTTAAATTCGGCATATTAAACGGCCAGAAAAAGAAGCTTTTTCATAAGGATTGGGAAAAAGACATAGAGTTTTTAAGCAGCTTTGTCATTGAGCTGGCTGAAATAAACGCCGCCATTTATTATCACCCCTATATAAGTATTTATGAAAAATTTAAGGAAGAGCTTGAGAAAATCAAGAACGGCAAAAGCGAAGTTATACATATAAACGATATAGCCAAGAATCTTTCAACATATATAGATAAAAACAGCGTGCCCGAAATATATCTTAAGCTTGGCGAGCGCATAAGCCATTTTCTGGTGGATGAATTTCAGGATACAAACAGCCTGCAATGGGATAATATAAGGCCTCTGGTGGAGGAATCATTGGCCAAGAAAGGCTCACTGTTCGCGGTGGGAGATATTAAGCAGGCCATTTATATGTTCCGCAATGCCGATTATAAAATAATGCGGGATTTTCTGGATGTGGCCGAACAAAAAAAAGAGGAAACAAAATATCTCAATTTGGATTCGGTTCAAGACGGTCTTGAGCTTAAGAATCTTCCCGTAAATTACAGAAGCGACGGCGAGATTTTGAATTACGCGGATGATTTATTCAAAGACAAGCTTAAAAACACTCCCGAACTTATAGGCGATGATATAACCGAGCTTACGATTTATGAGCAGGCGGTTAAAACGGGCCGCGAGAAAGCCGGCTATGTTAAAACCGAAGTCCTTGAAACCGTGGGCGCCAATGAGGCCGAAGTTGAAAAAGAGAGATTGGTGGAAATAATAGAGAGCGCGAGCAGGCGCTATCCCTTAAATGAAATTGCCATTCTGGTGGCCAAAAATAAAAGGATAGAGCCCATTGTCCAATGGCTGACTGAAAAAAACATACCGGTAGCTTCTTTAAGTTCTCTTGATATAAGAAACAGGAAAGTTATAGCCGAGTTAATCGCGCTGTTAAAATTTCTGGAAACGCCGTCCGATGATTTGGCTTTCTCGGCCTTTGCCGGCGGGGATATATTCCTAAAGCTTACCGGAAAAGATTTAAAGAAAGAAGATATAAGAAAGATTATATTTGAAATAAAACAGCGTGATAGAAAAGAACTGTTATATTCCAATTTTCAGGACCATCCGAAATTTAAAAAATACTGGGACGCGTATTTTGCCGAATTATTCAAGAAAGTGGGCTATCTTCCGCTTTATGAATTGGTCTCGCTTGTCTACTCTAAATTTAAAATATTTGAGAACTTTAAAAATGAATCCGCTTTTCTCGCGAAATTTTTGGACGCCGTTATCAAACTTGAAGGCGACGGAGCCGGCAATTTGAGAACTTTCATAGAATTCGCTCAAGATTCGGATGATGATAAAAAAGCGGTCTTCTCAATTGATTTGCCCGATTATGTGGATGCCGTGCGCGTTATGAGCTTTCATAAATCCAAGGGTCTGGGCTTTTCGGTAATTATTAATCTGATGTATGAAGAGCGCGCCGATACCAATGCCATGTATTTTAAAGAAAACGACGGCATTATAAATGTTTTCCATATAAACAAAGAGATGGCCCAAGTGTCGCCAAAATTAAAACCGATTTATAATGCTAAAAAGCTGGATGAAGATGTTCAGGATTTAAATATCCTTTATGTCATTAGTACCAGAGCCAAGCATGAACTCTATAATCTTGTGGTTAAGAAAATAACCAAAACCGCTTCAAAAGAAGCAAAGCTTATGGATATATTTGAAGATTATGAATCAAAAACTTCTCTGCCCGCTCGCTCCGTAGAGCCGAAAGCGTTTAAACTTAAAGCTGTGGATATAATAGCGCCTTCACCAAAACAGGATTTTTATGATTTTGAAAATTTAAGGCCCACCTATAAAAGTCACTTTGAAACCTCCGAGGGAGCATTATGCCATGATATTCTGTCTGAGATAATTTTCCTTGGCCCCAATACTTCAAAAGAAATAAAAGAGCATTATGACATGTTCGCGCCAAAATATGATTTTGAATTTGAGAAAACCAAGATAATTAAAAGCCTTGAGGATTTTCTTAATATGCCGGAGGCAAAAGAATATTTTACCGATAAACCCGGCAGGGAAATAAAAACGGAAGCCGAGTTTATAGATAAAACCGGAGCCCTGCGCAGAATGGACAGATTGGTATTTGATAAAGGCGATATCACACTTATGGATTTTAAAACAGGCGCCGAGAATACCGAGAAATATAAAGAACAGATGTCGGATTATGCGGCAATTTTGCGTGAAGTATATAAAGACGCGAAAATCAAGCCCATAATAGCGTATGTGGATTTAAAGAAAATTGTAAAAATAGAAAGCAGATAGGAGAGAGTAGAAAGCAGGTTTAACTAAGGACAGGGTGGGTAATACAGGTAGTTTAAGAAAAGGGTGTGGATATATCATAT
>DAOWGR010000131.1 GCA_030637365.1 Elusimicrobiota bacterium | reverse complement strand
TGCCCAGGGCGAAGATGTTGTGGCCGGAACAAGAACTCCTTCCCCCATCAATGAAGACAGCAGAACGGAGCAGTCAAAAAGTTTGAAAAGTCTTCAGCAAATAATGCCTTCCATGTATAAGCAGCTCGCGGATATAAGACTGAAACTTGAAAAGCATTATAGAGATATGCTGGACATTGAATTTACGGTGGAGAATGGAACTTTGTATATGCTTCAATGCCGCATTGGCAAGAGAAACGGACCCGCCGCGGTTAAAATGGCGACGGATATGCTTAAAGAAAAGCGTATAAAAAGAGAAGAAGCCGTTATGAGGGTTACTCCCGATCAATTGGATGAATTACTTCATCCCATTATTAGTCCGAAAGCTGAAGCTCAGGCGAAAAAACTTGCCAAAGGTTTGCCGGCCGGCCCGGGCGGAGCATTCGGACAGATTGTTTTTACCGCTGATGCCGCCGTTAAATGGGCTAAAGCCGGAAAGCGGGTAATACTTGTCAGAGAAGAAACCAATCCGGAAGATGTTGAAGGCATGAGAGCCGCTCAGGCCGTTTTAACGGCGAGAGGCGGCATGACATCGCACGCGGCTTTGGTTGCCAGAGGCTGGGGAAAGTGCTGTATTGTCGGCTGTTCGGATATTGAGATAGACTTGAAAACTAAAAAGATGACTGTTTTGGGTGAGAAACTTTCCGAAGGCGATTGGATTACTTTAAACGGCTCCAATGGCAATATTTATAAAGGCAAATTGGAGATGATTGACGCCGACTCAAGCAATGAATCATTGAACGCTTTTTTAAAGATTTGTGATTCGGTCAGAGCTTTAAAAGTCAGAAGCAATTCCGATACTCCGGCCGATTCCGCCAAGGCGAGAAGTTTCGGCGCCGAGGGAATAGGTTTATTCAGATTGGAACATATGTTTTATGGCGAAAATTCCGAAGTTCCTTTGTTCAAATTAAGAAAAATGATAATGTCCAAAAGCCTTAAAGAAAGGCAGAAAGCTTTAAATGAGCTTTTCCCTTATGTTAAGAGCGATATTAAGAAGACGCTTAAGGTTATGAAGGGTTATTCAGTTACGATAAGGCTCATTGATCCGCCGCTTCATGAATTTGTTCCTCATCAGAAAAAGAGTCTTGAAGAGCTTGCCAAGAGTCTGAAGATAACTTTCAGCGAATTGAACTCAAGAGTTGAATCTTTAAGGGAATCCAATCCCATGATGGGGCATAGAGGCGTAAGGCTTGGCGTAACCTATCCCGAAATAACCGAGATGCAGGCCAGAGCCATATTTGAAGCCGCCGCCGAGCTTTCAAAGGAAGGAATCAAGGTTCATCCCGAGATAATGATTCCAGTTGTTTCCGTTGAAACCGAGGTTGAAAATCAAGCTGAAATTATCAAAAGGGTTTATGGCGAGGTTTTAAAGAAAAAGGGCGTTAAGAAAATTGATCATATGGTCGGAACAATGATAGAAATTCCCCGAGCTTGCTTGATTGCCGATAAATTGGCGCAAAGTATGGAATTCTTTTCTTTTGGAACCAATGACCTTACCCAAATGGGTTTCGGCTATTCAAGGGATGATTCGGGAGCTTTTTTGAAAGATTATGTCGGACAGGGACTTTTAAAAGCCGATCCTTTCCAAACTTTGGATCAAAAAGGCATAGGCGAACTTGTTAAAATAGCCGTGGCAAGAGGAAGAAAAACGAAGGCTAATTTGAAAATCGGTATTTGCGGCGAACATGGCGGAGATCCAGATAGCGTTCATTTTTGTCATAAAGCGGGTCTTAATTATGTTTCCTGCTCTCCTTTTAGAGTGCCAATCGCCGTTTTGGCTTCGGCGCAGGCTCAGATTCAAAATCCGAGAAAAAAGAAATAAGTGAAAAAAAGGGATAATCAATTTTCTTTTTTTCCAATGGTCATTTCCGCCCCTTCCGGGGGCGGAAAGTCCGTTCTTCGGACGGAAATTTTCAAGAAAGACAAAAGATTTAAATTCAGCGTAACTTGTACGACGAGAAAGAAAAGAAAAGGCGAAGTCCAAGGCAGAGATTATCATTTTGTAAGTGATAAAAAGTTTAAAAAACTGATTTCCGATAAAAAATTGCTTGAATGGGCGAAAGTTCACGGCAATCTCTATGGCACGCCGATAAAATCCGTGCGGGATATTTTGAAAGAAAATAAAATTCCGCTTATGACGATTGATGTTAACGGAGCAAGATCGGTAAAGAAATATTTTCCGGACGCCGTAACCGTTTTTATTTTATCTCCGTCTCTTAAAATATTAGTTAAAAGGCTTAAACTGAGAAAAGAGAGCGAAGAAAATATAGCGATCAGGCTTGAGACGGCAAAAAAGGAAATTAAAGAAGCTTTTTTTTATGAGTATTTTGTTGTAAACGGCAAACTTGAAAAGGCTGTTGAGAATATTATCAAGATTGCCGATTGCGAGTCTTTGAAAATGTGGCGCAATAGGGATGCCATATTAAAGTTTAAGAAAGAGTTTTAAGCTTTTAAATAAATCCCGTTAGAGATATATTGGCGTATAAAGGTTGTTCAGCTTTTTTAACGCGACATTATGGAGGATACAATGGGTTCCAAAGCTAAGTCTAAGGATGATAGTATAGAAAAATTGATATGCGATTATGACGGTTCCAAATATGAAGTTACCATGCTTGCGATGAAGTGGGCGCGGCATATTAAAAAACTTGAGGAATATAAGTCCCAGCCGATGGCGGATATAATAGAAGTCGCGATAAGAGATGTATTAAGCGGCAAAGTCAGCGCTGAAGAAGTTTCCAAAGCCGTTAGCAAAGATATGGCTATCGAAGAAGCTCTTTTAAACAAAAGAGAAGAGGGCAAGACCAGGGATAAAAAACCAAAAGCGGATAAGAAATAGATTTTCCTATTCGTTTTTTGATTTAGAATGTTTTATTCCGCCACTGCCGCATTCCGCCACACGGCCCTCCAATACAACTTTGGCAAACTATCGGCGGGACAGGCGGATGGCCAAGCGTTTTTTAGGATGCTTCGTGAAAGAAGAGTTTTTAAAAATAACCGGCGCGCTTAAATCATATTTGAAAAACATTGATGAAACGCTTTATTTATCCTCGATTAAAAATAAAGGTGAAATTCGCGGTAAAACAATGTCTTCCGCCGTCGTTAAACAAACTATGGCGGATAAGTCCGCCTCAGTTAAACCGTTTGCGGCGCGACAAAACCCGGCTTGTTCCGGCGCTGAAATTTCCGCGGAATCTGCCAAGGGAGCTATAATGGCCGCAGAGTCTGAAGCGAGTTACAATATGGCAAAAAAAGAGAAAAATAGCGAGGACACCATGAAAAGCATGTATAATGAAGTCAAGAAGTGCAAGAAATGCATGCTCGGTTTATCAAGATTAAATCCTGTTTTCGGCGTGGGCGATATTAATGCCGATGTTGTATTTGTGGGCGAAGGCCCCGGGTTTCAGGAAGACCATACGGGAGAGCCTTTTATAGGGCGTTCCGGCCAGCTTTTGGATAAAATATTCGCTTCAATAGAGCTTTCAAGGGAAAGCGTTTATATAACCAATATCGTTAAATGCCATCCAATGGTAAATCCAGAAACTCCTGAAGCGCATGGAAACGATCGTCCCCCCACTCCCGAAGAAATATCAATTTGCAGGAATTATCTTGAGCGGCAAATTGAGCTTATAAAACCCAAATGCATAGTGACTCTCGGTTCCGTCTCTGCCAAAGTATTGCTTTGCGAGAAAAGAGGAATATCGCTGTTAAGAGGCAAATGGTATGACGCGCCTTCCGATTTTTTCGCTTTTTCCAAAAACATTAAAATTCTTCCCATGTATCATCCCGCCGCTCTTCTCAGAAACCCCAATCTTAAGAAAGATACTTGGCATGATATGAAAATGCTCAGGGATTTTTTGAAAAAGAACAAATAAAAAAATTAAAAGGCAAAAAAGACAATAGGCTTCTTTTTAGGTTATAATGGGCGGGTTGCGGGATATTTTTGCAATATAAACAAAAAAGCAGTCGGCTTTTATCGACCGGCTGCTTTTTTGTATTTCCATTCTAAACTTATTGTACTTTTATCATGCCCTTTTTCTTTGCTGTCTCTTCATCAAAAGGCAGGATTGTCTTATTGTTGTATTTGGCGCCATTAAGTTTTGACAGGCTCAGCTCAGCTTTTTCCAAGTTGATTCCTCTCAGGTTGGCTCCTCTTAAGTCGGTGGCTACC
>DAOWGR010000042.1 GCA_030637365.1 Elusimicrobiota bacterium | reverse complement strand
TGAAGAAATCCCGGCCTTGGAATTAGGCCTCATTCATATGTTTTTAAAAGATTCTTCCCTTATCTCTCATGCCGATAAAATCAGTGAACCCAATTTGCAAAGTGATTTCGCTAAAAAAATATTAGCCATGATAAGAAATATGTCGGGAAAAAAACACCGCATTATAATAGATGAACTGATTGAAACTTATCCCGATTATGCCGCTCAAATTTCAAAATTATCCAATGAAGAAATAGACGATGATATTATCCCGGAAACAAATATCCTCACAACCGTTGAAATGATCATACGCGCTTCAAATAAACGAAGAAGAACACAATTGCGCAAAAAAGGATTTTCAAAATTAACACCGGAAGAATATTCGGAATTAAAAGAACTGGATAAGGAACTAAACAACACGGCTCAATCATCTTAATCGGCCGATTACCAAGGAGAAAAAATGCCACAACCAAGAAAAGCTTTAAAAGATTTGGTGGAACTCGGGAAAGAATACGGTTACATAACGCTTGAAGAAATGAACCGCTCTCTGACCAATGCCTCCATGAGCAGCGAAGAAATAGATAATCTTATGACGACCCTTGAAGACCTGGGCATTGATGTCGTTGACAGAAAAAAATACAAGCTTGTCGCGGCGGCGGAAAAAGAAGCTTATACGGACGAATGGAACGCGGTTCCCGATGTCTCAAATTCCATAAGAATGTACCTTTCCGAAATGGGACGAGTACCTCTTTTAACTCGCGATGAAGAAGTAACATTGGCAAGAAATATCCGCGAAAGAGAAAAAGAACTTCGCATGATTGTTCTTGAATCGCCAATAACCTTGAGAGAAATAAGAAACTGGGAAACACTTATATCGCAAGATGAAATGACGACAAAAGAACTTATGCCAAGAGGCCGCAAATCCGATTATGAGCTTTCCACCATGAAGAAAAAAATTAAGAATGTGGTCAGCCTTATAAATAAAACCGAGAAAGAAATAAACAAGCTTACGGAAAAAATAAAAAAAGTCAAGTCAAACGAAATAAAGCGCAAACTAAAAGGCCAAGTGGATGCCAAAAAGAAACTGATAGTAAAAAACATTATTGACCTGAACTTAAACCAAGAGAAAATAAAAAGACTGACAAATAAAATAAAGAACCTCGCTCATAAACTGCGGGATTTCAGAAATGAACTTGAAAGATATCAAAACCACTATGGAGACCTGGAAAAAATAACCTCGGACTTCGCCTTAACCCAGAAAAAAAAGATGCACCCCTCCACCTTTAAATCAAAATGGGGATTCAATCCGAGCGAAGTGGAAGCCGCGATAGTGAATATATCCGTAATAAAAACCAAAGAAGGCCACCTCCTGAGAACCCTTCCGGTGGATCCGGATAATTTTCTGTCACTCAATGACAAAATAACTTTCTTGGAAGACCAAATCCTTATCGATAAGCTGAAACTCATAAAAGCGAATCTTCGGCTTGTTGTTTCAATAGCTAAAAAACATGTAAATTCAAACCTTGAACTTTCCGATCTTATTCAAGAAGGCGGCTTGGGCTTGATGAAAGCTGTTGAAAAATTTGAATATAAAAGAGGATTTAAATTTTCCACATACGCGACATGGTGGATAAGACAATCCATAAACAGAGCCATTGCCG
This sequence comes from Elusimicrobiota bacterium, assembly GCA_030637365.1. Lineage (GTDB taxonomy): Bacteria > Elusimicrobiota > Elusimicrobia > Elusimicrobiales > UBA9959 > JAKLQJ01. The sequence goes on along the minus strand of DAOWGR010000042.1, from coordinate 7,887 downwards.
ACCAAGCCAGAACCATAAGAATTCCGGTGCACATGAAAGAACTGGTGTCCAAGCTGATGAAAGTCACAAGAAAATACCGTCAGGAATTCGGAAGAGATCCGTCTATTGAAGAATACTCAAAACACCTTCACATTTCCATGGATAAAGTCAAAAATTCCCTGAAAATAATGCAAGACCCGATATCCCTGTCCACCCCCATCGGCGAGGATGAAGATTCTCATTTAGAGGACTTTATAGAAGATAAAAGCGGGCTTCCGCCGTCTCATTCGGCCATAACTCTTTTAAGAAGACGAGAGGTTACAAAAATACTTTCCACTCTCACTGAGAGAGAAGCAAAAATAATAAAGCTTCGTTTCGGAATAGATTCCGGATATCCCAGAACACTTGAAGAAGTTGGGAAAATATTTAAAGTAACCCGTGAACGCGTAAGACAAATAGAAGCTAAGGCCATAAGAAAACTTCGCCATCCTTCAAGAAGCAATTTATTGCGCGATTACGCGGAATAACAGACTGCGGCGCATAGAAGATAAAAATTAGAGATTTGTATATCCGGAATATTGCTTAAACGGGTATAAATCACTTCTGTAAATCAGATTAACTTTATTAACTCAATAAACGCTCAATGCCATTAACGCAATATACGCGCCGTTCTTCATTTCTTTTCTTTATTTTCTGAAGTAAACATGCCGCTCACCACTTCACGCGCCACGTCTTTAGCTCCAAGTCCGGCCGCCAAAGCAAAAGCCAGGCCGATGGACCCCAATAAAATATTTAAACTTGAGCGAATTATTTTCATTTCAATTCCCAATTGATCAAGAGCGATTATGGCCGTAAACACCAAAACAACAAAATGCACTATTTTGGAAAGGGATCTTCCCCCTTTCAGATTATTTGCTATTGAAGAATTTAGAACTATTTCAGACATAAACTTGGCCAACATCAATCCGCCAAAAGCGACCATTGTGGCCACAATTATCTTAGGAACAAATTTAACAACAACCGTTTGAAGAATTTGAGATATAACGGTAAGATTCATCACATTTAGCGCCGACACGAAAAAAACAAGAAGAATCGCCCAATAAACCGAGAACGATATCGCGTAAGCCGGCGATTTTCCCAACCCGAACCTCGCCAATATTTCATTAATGCCCACTCTGCTGGTATATCTGTCAAGCTTAATTTTCCCGAAAAATTGCTCCAAAACGGATCTGAAAACTCTGGCGAGAAAAAGACCGACAAGGACAAACAAAAGAGCTGCCACGACATTAGGCACATAACTCAAAAAAATTTCCCAAATATCCATTACCGGCTGAATAAACAATTTACCAATATCTTCAAACATATAATTTCCTCCGCATTAAGCTTTAAGATACTCTAATTATGCCAAATTATGAATAGGCTATTCAAAAAAAAGAACAAAGAACACAGAAAAAAACTCAGATTACGCCACGAGATAAACCGATAACAAGCCCATGACGCCATGATATATATCGAGAGACGCAAAATCTCTTGTCCGTTCTCTAAACTTTTTTTTGTTCTGTTTTTAACTTGTAACCTTGTAGCCTGCAACCTGTGACCTGTTGCCCTCAAAAAGAGGGCAACTCTTTATTTGCCAATAATATACAAATTTGTTATTATATACATACTATGTATGCGATAATTGAAACAGGCGGCAAACAATATTGGATCGTTCCGGGAGAAATTTTGCAGGTTGAGAAGCTTTCGGCAAACCAAGGCGATAAAGTTACTTTTAAAGCCCTTTGGAGCGCTTCTCTTGAAGACAAACAGCAAACTCAAGAGAAAAAACCGACGGCAAAAGTAACCGCTCAGGTTTTGCGGCATCTCAAAGGGAAAAAAATAATAGTTTTTAGAAAAAAGCCTAAAAAAGCCTATGAAAAATCCCGCGGACATCGTCAGGAACTGACTGAGATAGAAGTTAAAGATATCCAGCTTTCATAAGTTTCGGGCAGATTGGCGGGATAATAATAACCGCTTGAAATAATTTAAGAGGCTCTACTATGGCACATACCAAGGCTCAAGGTTCAAGCACAAACGGCCGAGACAGTAATGGACAAAGATTAGGCGTTAAAAGATACGGAGACCAGTTTGTAAGCGCCGGAGAAGTATTGGTAAGACAAAGAGGAACAAAGTTTCGCCCGGGTTTAAATGTTGGACGGGGCACTGATGATACTCTGTTCGCAAAAGCGACCGGTGTAGTGAAATTTGAATGGATAAATCGCAAAAAACAGCAGATAAGCGTTTATCCCAAAATTGCAAAATAACCAACTCGTTTTACCCCCACACATAGGAATTAGAAAGACTACTCTTTATCCCCTTTAGACTTTTAAATTATCCCTCGGTGTTTAAAATCAATTGTCAATACCAGTTCCTATGTGTGGGGGTTTTATTTTATGCCTAATAATACCAAAAAATCTCATCTTGAATTTATAGATACGCTGAAAATATTCCTAAAATCCGGAACAGGCGGAAATGGCTGTATGTCATTTAGAAGGGAAAAGTTTATTCCTTATGGCGGCCCTAATGGCGGCAATGGCGGCAAAGGCGGAGACATATATCTAAAAGCCAGCGCCAATGTTAATACGCTGCTTGAACTTTCAAGACATCCCCATATTACGGCCAAAGACGGCGAGCATGGCAAAGGCAAAAATTTATATGGAAGAAAAGGACCGGATGTTTTTATTCCCGTGCCGATTGGAACAATCATTAAAGACGGCGAGCGCATAATACAAGACTTAAACAAAGACGGAGAAACCTTTCTCGCGGCTCGAGGAGGAAGAGGAGGAAGAGGCAATACTTCTTTTAAAACACAAGAGAACACAGCCCCAAAATACGCCGAGAACGGAGAACCCGGAGAAGAACCGACTATTAATCTTGAACTAAAACTTCTTGCCGATGTTGGTTTGGCCGGTTTTCCCAACGCCGGCAAATCCACTTTCCTTGCAGCGGTATCGGACGCCAAACCTCGCATAGCTGATTATCCCTTTACAACTTTAAAACCCAATTTGGGCATGATACTTCACAAGCAAAAAGATTTTATAGTTGCCGATATCCCCGGATTAATAGAAGGCGCTCACATGGGCAAGGGACTTGGAGATGTTTTTCTTCGCCACATCCAAAGGACCAAGCTGATATTGCATTTTATAGATCCCAATGGCTTTAAAAATGTATCGCCGGCAGATTCCGTAAAATTAATAAACGCGGAATTAAAAAATTTTTCATCCCAACTTGCCAGAAAGAAACAAATCTTGGTAATAAACAAAGCCGACTTGCCAAATGCCGAAGAAGTGTTTAAAAAAATAAAAAAGAAATATAGAAGCCGCGAAATATTCTTAATATCCTCAATAACTTCCAAAGGAATAACAAAACTCCTTGATAAAATCATAACCGCGCTTCCAAAAATAAAAGAAACTTCTTTTTCCCAAGCGAAACCCGAAAGCAATCCTCCTTTAAACCGCTTTATGGAAAAAGGCTTTAAAGTTTTCCGAAATAATGAAGGGGTATTGGAAGTGGAAAGTAAAAATCTCCTCAAATTAATCAGTATGACCAACTTCACCCAAGAAGAAGCGGTGGAAAAATTAAAAAACACATTCAAACTGATAGGCCTTGATAAAGCCCTTAAGAAAAATGGCGTCAATGAAGGCGAAGTTATAAAAATATCGGGAAAAGAATTTGAGTGGTTTAATGACGACCCGTCAACAAATAGAAAAAAATCCAAATTTCAGTATAAATACTCTCAACAATTAAAGAAACGCCGAAAATTGAAAAAATAATTTAAACTGCCGGACAGATTAAAAACCCACAAGGCGATGCCTATCAGACGGCGAAACTTACGACACTTGATGAACCAAAAGGTTCGTGTTCCGTAACAAGGTGCTATGCACATCAAACGACCATAATTATAACCCTCTGCAGATTTCAAGGCTATGCCGGGTGCCGTCTCAATGGACTATGTCCATCAAACGGCCATTTCCAGTGTCCCGCATAGCGGGATAATCACTGGAAATAGTACAAGCCTATGGCAGTGCCGCATAAAAAGCTATGCTTATCAGGCGGTGCAATCTATCCACTGAGGGTAAAAAACCACAAGGCGATGCCGGGTGTCGGTCGTTCGTATAACTTACGACACCTGATGAACCAAAAGGTTCGTGTTCCGTAACAAGGTGCTATGCACATCAAACGACCATAGTGGTTTTTTAATAAATCGCTTCCCACTCTCTTGTGGTTATTTTAAATTCCACTCTTCGGTTAAGAGCTCTGCCGCGATCGGATTTATCTCTTATAATCGGGCGTTCTTTGCCAAAACCGTAAGTTCTTATATCCGTAGGATGAATTCCACTTTTGACCAAATAAACTTTTACGGATTTCGCTCTCCTATTTGAAAGTTTTTTATTATATTCGGCGCTGCCAATATAATCGGTATGCCCGTGAACTACAAGCTTGACATTAGGATACCGAAGAAGAATATCCGTAATTCTATCAAGCATATTAAAAGAAGTTTCAAGCAATTTAGCTGAATTAAACTCAAATTCTATGGGCGGAATTTCACGCGAACGCACCATCTCTATAATAGAAGTCATCTCCATTTTAATTCGGCGTTCCCGTTCAATATCAACATTGGTCCGGCGAGACCCCGAACAGCCAAAAAATAAAACCGCTAAAAAAACAATCCCCGCGCATATATGGTATTTTTGAGCTTTCTTTAAGATTAACAAACAATGTGTATTTGTGGAAACCATAATTTTCTCCATTTATAATAAATTAAAATTTTGTTTTTTCCTTAAACCCTGTGACATGGACACGATAAGAGTTTCTCTTCTAAACCTATAGCCTCTGATAAAAGCGGTATTACTCAAAAGAATCGGCGGAGTGGCCATTATAGTGGAATAAATTTTGCTTTTTTTTATTTTAGGCGCTGATGATAAATCAAGGGGATTGCCTTTGACAACTTCGCTAAGAGTATCCATAGCCCAGAAAACGGGCCATACCATGGCGGCGCGCATGGAAAATTGGGTTTTGGGAATAGCGGCAAGAAATTTTTCGGATATATCCAGCTTGTTTATGGCCCATGTTATCCATTTGAAAATAATAGGCTCCAAACGCCGTTTATTGGCCGGCTCCAAAAGAAGATTCGGACTCAAATTAACGGATGCCAAATCATCCCCGGGAATATAACACCTTCCCATGCGCAAATCATGCGCCATATCTTTAAGAATATTGGTAATCTGAAGCCCCTCTCCTATGCTTTTGGCGTCTTCGGTTTGAACAAAATTCTCAAAAGGCTTAGTGTTTTTTTCGCGCAATATCAGGCCGTAAAGTTTCGCCCAAAAAATTCCGGGAGCGCCTCCTATATACGCGCAATATTTTTCAAGATCAGCTTCCGTTTTCAAGGCTGAGACACTCTTTTTATCTTTAAATGGAAAAGATCTGATATCAATTTCCATTCCATGGGCGACTCCGTCAACAATTTCAGCAACCAAATCCCTGTAAATTTTAGGCAAAGCCGCGTAAAAATCAAAAATCTCCGCCATATTGTTCATCAAAGGCTTTTCTTTTGGATTTTTTATTTTTGCCGAAAATTCTTTCATTAAGCGGGAAATATCGTTTCTTATTTCGGCGGATTCAATATTGTGCAGTAATTTTATGGTTTTATATTTGAGCTCATTATCTATATCGGGACAATCGGCAATGGTGTCGGCGGCGCGGCATAAAATATAACCTATGCCCATTACGCTTTTAATCGGATACGGAAAAATATTTATGCTCAAATAAAGAGATCTTGAAACATCCTTCAAGATGTCATTTATGCGCTTGGGCAATATCAGATTGATTTCTTTCTTCACCCCACCACCTCTTTTCTTATATTTCGGCAACCCAAAATAATTTGTTTTTTCATAATATTTAAATTACCCACATTCTTTAGAGTATAATTTTCAACTTGTTTTACAAATTTGCCACGATTTAAATCGTGGTATGATAAAAGAGGTGGTGGGGTCATATTTAAGGTTCCAATTAATAAGTATTTTACAAAAAAATGAAGCTATGCTTCATAAAGTGTCGGAAGCTATGCGTACCCTATATCCTCTGCTTGTGGTTCGCCTTAGGCGAAAAACACGCCTCTAACTATTTTCGTTCTGTTGCGCTGTATCTCTGCCGCGCTGTCGCGCTATAGTATTATTTTTCCCAATATCTTTTTATTTTTGGCTCCGGTCGCCAAATAAGGATGGTTTGTTCTTCCATTTAAAGCGCTCCAAGCCAAAAGCGCGAAACATGCCGGTTCTTTTGACAATGGATGCATTGAATACTCGGCAATACTTGAAATTTTCATCGGTTTAAGCAAATCTCTTAAATTTTTCATCAATTCCCGATTAAACACTCCGCCTCCGCTAACTATCATTTCACAAGGAATTAAGCGGACATGCCGCTTAATTGAGATTTCAACGCTTTTGGCCGTTAAATAATTTAAAGTCGCCATTATATCGGGCGTACTTTTGCCGTTTATATTTTTAAAATACTTTTTTACAAATTGAAATGAAAAATCATTTCTATCGGCTGATTTCGGAGGTTTCCTCATGAAAAAAGATTCTTTAAGCATTTTCTCCGCTTTCTTATAATCAATTATTCCTTTTTGAGCCAAAACCCCGTTTTTGTCAAATTGGATTTTCCCCTTTGTCGCGTTCTGTATAAGCGAATCCATAAGACAATTTCCCGGACCCGTATCAAAAGCAAAAGTCTTGACGCCTTTTCCAACCAGAGAAAAATTAGCTATCCCGCCTATATTTAAAAATAATCTGGGCTTGCCGCCTCCAAACATAAATTCATCCAGAAAAGGAATTAGAGGAGCCCCCTGTCCTCCCGAGGCCATATCCATGGGCCTAAAGTCGCAAACCACGGGCCTGCCGGTTTCTTTGGCTATAAAAGACGCCTCTCCAATTTGAAGGGTATGAGGAATATCGGCGAAAGGGCTATGGCAAACAGTCTGGCCGTGAGAACCTATTGCCGCGATATCTTTATATTTCAAATCCGCGCTTTTACAAAATTGGCTAACGCGTTTCGCCCATAAATATCCAAGTTCAAAATTTAATTCCGAAAGCGCGAAAGCGTTCATTTTGGAAGCTGAAAGAATTTTTTTTCGCAATTTCGCGGCATAGGAATAAGTTTTATATTTTAAAACCTCAATAGCTTTATTTTTCTTACCGATATGAACGGCGGAAATGGAAATACCGTCCGCTGATGTGCCCGACATAAGTCCCAAAGCAATTGTTTTTTTTTCTTTCACTCTTTCCGTCCCTTGCAGCTATTTCATTGATTTCCACGCTAAACACAAAGATATGTTACCATTTTTACCCATCTGGCCATGTTAAAAAATAAACAACAGGTCAAGGCTAAGATTTAGAGCTTGGAAGCAAAAATCAATTATTGCAAATTGAAATTTTGATTAATCTTAACCTCAACCTTAATCCGCCGTTTGTTGCCACTTTCGCTCACTTTTTTGAGTATAATATAAGAAACGATTTAGTTTACAACCCTCTGCAGATTTCAAGGCTATGCCAGGTGTCGTACCAAGGGACTATGTCCATCAAACGGCCATTTCACGCGTCCCGCATAGCGGGATAATCACTGGAAATAGTACAAGCCTATGGCAGTGCCGCATAAAAAGCTATGCTTATCAGGCGGTGCAATCTATCCACTGATGGTAAAAAACCACAAGGCTATGCTGGGTGTCGGTCGTTCGTACAAGCCTATGGCAGTGCAGTATCAGAGGCTATGGTAATATGAAAAGGTAAGCTCCTTCCTAAGGATGTCTTAATCGCGCTTTAAAGCGCAAGACATTTTTGGATCTCTAAGGATCATTAGGGTAAAGTATAT
>DAOWGR010000129.1 GCA_030637365.1 Elusimicrobiota bacterium | reverse complement strand
GGGAACATGATATATTGAACTGGCGTTTGGCGCTTCAATTACCGCTTCCTGAGGAACGCTGCAAAATAGGGCTATTTTATTTTTAATTTCTTTTGAAAGCGTTTTTTCCGTTCTACAGACTATGATATCGGGGTCAATGCCTATTTCTCTAAGCTTGTTTACGGAGTGCTGAGTCGGTTTTGTTTTTAGCTCATCGCTTGAGCTTAGATATGGAATCAAAGTCACATGAATATAAATGGTGTCATTATGGTTTCTGTCCGGACGCATTTGTCTTGCCGCTTCCAGAAAAGGGAGGCTTTCTATATCTCCTACCGTTCCGCCTATTTCCAGTATGGTTATGTCATATCCTTTTGACGCTTTAAAAAATTTGTCTTTTATTTCATTGGTGATATGCGGAATAACTTGAACCGTTTGACCGAGGTATTTTCCTTCTCTTTCTTTTGCAATGACCGATTGATATATTTTTCCCGCGGTTATATTGTTATTGCGGCTTGTGCTTATATTAAGAAATCTTTCATAATAACCCAAGTCCAAATCCGTTTCAGCTCCGTCGTCCGTGACAAAAACTTCTCCGTGTTGAAGCGGCGCCATTGTTCCCGCGTCCACATTTATATAAGGGTCGCATTTAACGATGGTAACCGATAATCCGTGTGATTTTAAAAGTCTGGCGACAGAGGCGGCCGTTATTCCTTTGCCGAGAGAACTTACGACTCCGCCCGTTACAAAAATAAATTTTGGCATTGTATTTTCCTTTTTTAACGATGTTTAAAATAATTTTCCGCGCATTTAATGTCCGCGGGGACATCAATGGCGGGGCCAAGCGCTTTAACTTTAACAACAACTATTTTCATTTGGTTTTCAAGCGCCCGCAATTGTTCAAGTCTTTCAAGTTTTTCAAGATTGCTTTGAGGAAGAGTGACAAATGTTTTAAGAGCGTCTTTGCGATAAATATAAAATCCGCAATGCTTATAATAGAGTTCTTTTTTTGAAAGCTTTGAAAGAGCGTGATGAAAAGGAATGGGCGAACGCGAAAAGTATAGTGCTATCCCTTTTTTATTCATGGCGATTTTCACGCAATTGGGATTGTTTATTTCTTTTTTATCAGTTATGAGAGAGCAAGCGGTGGCAATATCATTATCGGGATGCTCTAAAAGTTTTTCAAAGGCTTTTCGCAGAGCTATAACTCGCATAAAAGGCTCGTCGCCCTGCAAATTTATGATAAATTCATATTTTGTTTTTTTTGCCGCCGCAAACACTCTGTCTGTTCCCGATTTGAGGGCTTTACTTGTAAGGATTGCTTTTGCGCCTATAGACTCGGCAAAATTCAAGACTTTCGTGTCTTCGGTGGCTATAATAACATCTCCAAGCTTCGATTTTAGGGCCGCTTCATAACACCATTGAAGAACGGGTTTTCCATTAAGTTTTTTGAGAACTTTTCCCGGAAATCTCCGGGAATGATATCTGGCCGGTATGACTATGAGGCAATTTTTCATTTTTTTCCTTGTCGTTTCTTGTTTCTGACCTCCCTCCTTCGCCAAGGCTTCGGAAGGGCAGGCTTGCCTAAAACAGCAATAAAGTCATTTGTAATTTGTGCATTTCTCAGATTGCTTTAATAATTTCGTCTTGCTTTACCGTAGCGGTTCCCAATTTGCTTACAACAATTTGTCCCGCGATATTGGCAATTTTCGCCGCGTTTTCAAAGCTTGCCGCAGCGGCTATGGAAAGTGTAAAAACCGAAATAACGGTATCTCCCGCTCCGGTAACATCAAAAACCTCTTTGGTTTTAGTGGGGATATGTGTTGTGCGAATATTTTTCAGGGTATTGTTAAAAAGAGTCATTCCATTTTCGCCCTGAGTAATTAAAAGAGCTTTAAGGCTAAGTTTTTTTATTATCTTTTTTCCCAAATTAATGATTTCTTCCTGAGAAGATTTTGAAATTTGTCTCATTCCGCTAAAAGCTTCATTTGTGTTCGGGGTGATGCAAGTAACTTTTTTATATTTCCCAAAATGTTCCACTTTTGGGTCCACGCATACAGGAGTTTTGAAACTCGCGCATAATTTGATTGTTTTGCTTATCATGCCGGGAGTAAATATGCCTTTGCCATAGTCCGATATTATGACCGCTTTAGCGCCGCGCTTAAGGTCGTTTTTAAGAGCGTTCAAGAGTCCGGATTCCATGGTTTTTGAAAGTTTAAAATTCAGAGGATCCATGTCAAAACGGACTATTTGCTGATGTTCGGCTATAACGCGATTTTTTTCTATGGTTTTCACCGATTTTGATGTGATTAAACCGGAAATATTTATATTTTTTTTCTCATTAATCTTAATAAGTTTTTTCCCCGCGTCATCGTCGCCTATGATGGATATTAGTGAAACATTGGCTCCGAGTTCCGCCAGATTATTGGCCACATTCCCGGCGCCGCCGGGAATAATTTTCTCTTCTTTGATTTTCACAACGGGAACAGGAGCTTCTTGGCTAATTCTGGAGACAGAACCTTTAATGAATCTGTCCAACATGGTTTCGCCTATTACGGTTATTTTTATGCCTGAAAATTTTTTAATTATTTTTTTAAGATTAACGGAATTGCTCATAGTTTTCACCTTTTCTGCTCACTACTTTCTTATGCCGTTTTCTTGCTTCTGGACTCTGACTTCTTGCCTCTTTATTTCATTATATCATTCATATTTCCTTTTTACGAGTTTTGCGGTTATGGCGCCTATAAATATTTCAGCTTTAAGCATAAGCGGTATTTTTTCTTCATCATCCGTAAGCCAAACATACATTCGTTTGCCTTTTTTGGGAACAAATATACCTTCATTGCCCACTCTCGGTTCAACCACAATGCATTTGCGCCTGCCAAAAGGAGTTTTTATTTTTTCTTTTCTTAAAACTTTTACTTTAAGCTGCCAGTCTCGTTTTGTGTTTACATTTATCAAAATATCTTTTCCGATTTCAAGCTTTAGCGTTCTTAAATAATAAAGACTTGATAACACATCATGAGCGTCTCCCTGAAGCTTATCGCTTATTTTTCTTATGATATTTTTTTTATTCAGTTTTTCTCCGCGATAAGCCATGTTTTTATAATCGAAAACAAGCCATTCATTGTAGAAGTATTTTCCTTCTTGAAGTTTTTTTAAATAACCGTAAGAACGATTAAAATTTACATCCGGCCATGATTCATTTACATCTTTAACGCGGTAAAATGTTTTAACTATTCCCGCCGATCTTGCTTTGCTGATCATATGATATGCAGTATTACCGTCAATAAGCGCGGTTTTATCTATGTGGATAAATGATTTTCCAACTTTCATTATTCCCCAGGATATTGAATATTCAAGTTTTTCTTTGTACAAAACTTTGTTTGGCGTGTTTTCATCAATTGCCGTCAGCGGCGCGTTTTCCAATGGGCAAGTTATGGTTTTCATCTTTTCCTTAGCATTCAAACTAAAGACGAAAACCGAAATTAACAGAATCACAGCAAGCAACCATCTCAGTGGTTTTGCTCTGTTCTTTATTCCTTGGAGCCTATCTGGTTTAAAAGCCATAATGAATCCGCGCGGCAACTAAAATAATAATCGCGGTTGCCGCGATCATTCCTCGCCATTCTTTGTTTTTTTTGAAAGTCTGCAGGGAATAAACATTAAAGTCCCAAAAATTGCTTAAAGAACCAAGTTTTGGGATTATGGAATTTACCGTTTTTTTATAGTTTTCATATTCCTGCCCGTATGTTTTTAATAAAAACCCTTCTTCGGAAAATATTTGTTTTCTATAAATCAAAGAGAATGCCACGCTCGCTAAAATCCATACAATAAATGTTTTTGTCGGATGATTTGGGCTTGATACTGTCAATATGAATCCCAATGTCATTATGAATGTTCCCAAATATAAAGGATTTCTTGCCGCGGCATAAGGGCCGTTTTTGGTCAAGGTTTTTGATTTTACTATGCAGGCGCTTGAAAGGAGTCTTATTATTTGCCCTAAAATAAAAAATATCAAACCAGCAAAGAAAAACATCCAATTATCCGGTTTGGATATGATTAAAATCAATAAGGCTGTGATTTGAGATACCAGTATTCTTTTTTTCATGTTTTTCTCCAAACTAATAAAACAGCGTGGATATGTAAATAAGGCAATAAGTTGATATGTGAATAAGGAAACTCCTTTGTTATTAAAAAATAGATGTTGACTAATTTCTTTTGTGTTTCTCGGAGTTTTTTAATTATTTAATTTGTAATCCTTATTTCTTATCATCTATAGATTTATCCTCTGTTTTTTTCTTTTTTTATCCATTTAGCGGCGGATAGGATATCTTTTGCCACGAAATTGGCTTTTATGGTTTTTCCATATTTTAAAGTTTGAGTTCTTCCATGTCCGGTTTTTAAGAAAATTGTTTTAATTTTAAGATTTTGTCCGAGTTTTATATCTGAAAATTTATCGCCTATCATAAAAGATTTGGCAAGAATTATATTATGGTTGAATAAGGCTTCTTTCGCGAGTCCAACGCGTGGTTTTCGGCAAGAGCATTTGTCTTTTGGCGCGTGCGGGCAAAAGTATATTCCCGCTATATCAATTCCCAAGTTTTTTAGTTTCGCTCTAAGGCTTAAATTGATTTTTTTAGATTTTTCAAGGCTCATATAATTTCTGGCAATGCCCGATTGGTTGGTCAATATAATCAATGCATAATTCATTTTCTGAAATATTTTAAGCGCCTGAGGAGCGTGTTTATAAAGTTTTAATGATTTTTCATCAACTAAATAATAGCCGGGTCTATCATGAACTATTGTTCCGTCTCGGTCTAGAAAAACAGCGGCCCGAGGGGAGAGTTTGGTTTTCTTTGAAAAAGCAATCACCCCACCACCTCTTTTTTAAATGCAGAATTAATTCGTTTTGCGAATTTGCCATGCTTTTCCGCCATTGCTTCTTTGGCGGACCCGCCGATGCTTTGTGGCGGGGCATGGCGTGATAGAACGGAAAATAACGGGGTCATGTTCTTTTCCCTTTTTCAATAATCCGGTTTAAGAAAATTTTATGCCCATCGCCTAAAAAAACGATTTCAACAAACAGGATATAAACATTTTTTTTAATTAATTCGCTCCAATTTTTGGGGAATCTTGAAAAATCCTTACATGTTGTTATCAAAGAAGCTTTATTTCTGGTTTTTTCCATGGTTTTAAATTCCGCGTCCGTAAAACGATGGTGATCGGGAAATCTCCATATCTGATATATGTTCAATCCCAAAGATTTAAGATTCTCTTCAAAGGAGGAAGGGTCGCCTATTGCGGAAACGGCGACTGCTTTGCCTTTAACGCGGTCAAGAGATATTTTTTCAAGAGTAAGCGCGTTTATAAAAAACCTCGGAACATGCTTGCTTTCTATTATGGCGGTTTTTGGACTTATTTTACGGATAGAGTGTTTAATTGCTTCAAGTTTTTTTTCATTATCGCGTTCGCAATGCGTCAGTATTATTAAATCCGCCCGTTTTATTCCGCTTTTATTTTCCCTTAAGTTTCCAATCGGCAAAATCCTTTCATTCTGAAAATCTGTCGCCGCGTTAATTAACAGAATGTTTTTGTTTCTTTTTAATCTGAAATACTGATAACCGTCATCCATCAAAATTATCTTGCTTTTAAATTCTTTTATGGCTGTTTTTCCCGCTTTATAACGGTCCGATGAAACAATGATTGGAATGGACAAATCTTTAAGAATATCGTAAAGCATTAAAGCTTCGTCTCCCGCTTCCTCAGGAGAAAATACTCTGTCTTTATGCAGTATGACGATTTTCCTTTTTTTATTTTTTCGCTTATAGCCCCGCATAATGATGGCGACATTAAAACCAGCTTTTTTTAATTCGGTCGCCGCAAGTATTATGGTTGAAGTTTTTCCCGTGCCGCCGGTTGATATGTTTCCAAAGCAAATAACTTTAGCGGGCAGGCTTAATTTTTTAAAAAAACCCGTTTCATATAACAGTCTTCGAATAATTACGGCAAATCCGTAAATGAACGATAAAATATTCAGGGTTAAATTACCCCAAAAACCGTTTTTCATCTTATTTCTTAATTTTTCAAGATTCATAATAGTTTAATGTGGTGTTTGAGTTTTTCAAAAACATTTTCAACGGAAAGCTCGATTAAATCCCCTTGGATATGGCCATGTGTTTTTCCGGGCGGAGACCAGTTTTCAGGACCGTTTTTTATGCCGTAAATTGTGAATGTGGGAATATTTTGACTTGTCGCGATATGCATTGGCGCCGAGGTTGTGCCGATATGAAGACGGCTTTTTTTTATAAGCGCGGCAAGCTCAAGCAAATCAAATTTATCTGAAAGAATATGATTTTTCTTGGAATATGAAAGCGCTTTTTTTACATATTCAAGCTCATTGCCTCCCCAAAGGAATATGATTTTGGCATTGAGTTTTTCGCTTAGCATATCCGCGAGCCCGGCAAATTTTTCCATTGGCCATTGCCTATATTCTCGCGGACTTGTAATATCAAGCGTGACGATAAAATCTTTTTCAGAGGTTAGATTGCTTTTATCAAGAAAGTCCGAGGCGGTTTTTTCATGATTTTTATCAAAATTTAAATCAAGAGAAATACCATCCTGCTCTACACCGAGAGGCTCTAAAATTTGAAGCCTATCATAAACCGTATAACCTTTATGCTGATGGCGCGGAAGAATATTATAAAAAAGAAAGCCTAAAGGCCTGTAAAATGCCAATCTTTTTTTTGCTTTTGAAAGCAGAGTGTAATAACCGGATGTCAGCGACAACATAAAATCAATCGTTATATCAAATTTTTTGAACGCCACGCGCGATTGGGCGCCGTTTTCTCTTATTATTATTTCAGACACATGAGGATTAAATTTTAAGATTTTTTCCGAAGCTTTTCTCGTTAAAAAATGTATTTCACAAGCCGGATAATGTTTTTTTAAAGCGCGGATAAGAGGCGTTGTTAAAAGAACATCGCCTATCCCTTTAAAAACTATAATCAATATTCTTAGTGGACGCATATAATTCAATTTCCAAACCACTGTTTTTTTAATTTAAGAATCATAATGATTTTGTTTTTCTACCCTGAACCCTTTACCCTATCCCCTGCCTTTTTTATTGTATACTTCGGGTCATTGTACATTTTAAATTGACGATATATTTTAGGACGAGCTTGGCCCGAAGCGTATTTCTCAAATAATTCCTTTATCTCAATTTCCAAGTCATTTCTTTGCATTTGGAGTATTTTCATTTTATGAGCGGATTCTTCCTTATGCTCCGTATCCGCGTCTTTTCTCTCAATTTGCTCTTTCATATGATATATCTTGAGCTCCATTATGCTTATTTTGTCCGCTAAGCTTCCGATAGTTTCAGCCATTATTTCTCTCCAAGTGTGGTTAAAACCGCTTCATCAATTTTTTCTATCAAATCATTTCTTTTCTGATTTAATTTATCTATTTCTCTTTTAGCCGCGGCTACCACAATATCGTCTTTTAAGCGGGCTTTGTCTTCTTGATGCCACAAGACCGTATTGGTTCTTGCAAGTTCACTTATAAGTTTGCCTATATCTTGTTTTTCCATTTTAACTCCTCTAAACAGCAGATTAAGATCAAGTTTAAGCAAAACCGGGCCTTATTCCATAATCTCTGAGTTTTTGTTTTATTTCTAAATCTAAACCTTAGTCTTGACCTGCAGTTTATTTATATTAATCTTGAGTTTCCTCTTGTGAGATGCAGATATAAATCAAGATTATTTTCATCGTTTTTAATAAAAAGCCGGTCTATCGGAACGGATTTTCTTTCCCATGGCCACGGGGTTTTGCCTTGTTTAAAGCTAAAATCAAAAACAAATCCCGCGTTAAGGACTTCGGTTCTTACCTTATCTTCATAAGCGCCGGCGCCATAAGGATAAGCGAACGAGCATATTTCGGTTTCAAGAGCGGTTTCAAGTTGTTTTTTTGATTCTCTTATTTCCCAACTGACCATGTCGGGCGACAATGAAAGCAAATTGGGATGATTCATCGTATGCGCGCCAAATTCCATTATGCCGCTGCCAGACATCTCTTTAATCATCTCCATTGACGCCATATTAATCCATGGTTCGCTCCGAGTATTGTGCCAAGTGTTCACCTTGCCTATGGTATTGTAAACCAAAAAAATATTCCCTTTAGCGTTTAGCTTTTTTAGAATTTTATAGGCATAAGTGTAATTGTTTTCATAACCGTCGTCAAATGTTATCAGCACCGATTTTTCCGGCAGTTTTTTTTCTCCCTTGAAATCCGCCAAAATATCGGAAAAATGCACCGTTGTATAGCCGTGTTTGTTTAAATATTCCATTTGTTTCTCAAATTTTTCGGGTTTTACCCATAAATTTTGCAATTTTGAATTTTCCGGAGGATAACCTATTTTATGATAGACAAGAACGGGAAGCCCTTTTTTAAAGAAACGCCACCATGTCCAGCGCAAGTTGAACAAGACAATAAATGCCAAAATTATCAAGGCTAAAAACAGTTCCATAAGCTACATTGTATCAAAAAAAAGTTTAGAGTTTACCATGGGATAAACCCATGGTACCCTGATGTATATCAGAGTAGAGTTGAAAGTTTAGAGTCATAATATTCTGCACCACCATTATAGCGCGGAAGCGAGTTCAAAGGTAAAAAACAACTTACGCGTTTACAAAGGTCTCTAACACTTTTGTATAAACCCGGTTGACACTGATAAGATTCATGCATAAAAAATGTCCTCTTGGACATTTTTTTGAACCGTGAAGCGCGCAAGGCCGGCATTGAAGATTTTCCTCTATGACAAAACTTTTTTTGCTGTATGGAAAAAAACCGAGTTCTTTTGTTGTCGGCCCGAATATCGCGATTACTTCTATGCCGAACGCGGCCGCTATATGCATAGGTCCGGAATCATTGGTAATAAACAGTTTCAAATTTTTAATCAGCCCCATAAGCTCTTCAATGGATGTTTTACCAGTAATGTTTACGCAAGCGTCCTTTCCGGCGATATTTTCAATTTCGCTATTCCATTGAATTTCTTTTTTACTGCCAATTATCAGTATTTTCTTTTTGTATTTATTATAAAGCAGTTTTATGAGTTTGCCATAGCGTTCTTTGGGCCAGCGTTTTGTCGGCCAAGCGGAGCCCGGATTTATGCCTATGGAAATATCATCGGTAATTTTAAATTTTTCCAATATTCCTTCCGAAACAGTAAGCTTTGCCATAAGCGGATCCGCGTTTTCAATTAAAGGCAAAAGAAGAGTGAGATTTCTTTCCGCGTCATGCAATAGCCATGAAAACGGCACCACTTTATTTAAAAATATTTTTCCGGCGCTTTCGGAAAATCCTATTCTTATCGGCACTTTTGCCAAAAAAACAAGCAATGCGCTTCTGATTGATCTGTGAGGAATGATAGCTATGTCAAAGTTTTCGGATTTTATTTGTTTTACAAGATTAATGAATTCAGGAAAAAAAAATTTGGAATTCCTTTTATTGTCTATAATCACATTATCCACGGAACTTGATGATTTAAAAACCTGACTGGTTTCAGGGCGGCTTATTACGGTGATGCGAGAATTCGCGGCTGAACTTTTAATTTTTTCAATTAAAGGAAGAGTAAGAGCGCAATCGCCGAGAAAAGCGGTTTGCAAAACGCATATATTTTTAAGTCTGAGAGAAGATTTGTTTTTTTTATAAAGCAAAGCCCAATCACTGATTTCGGGTATTTTGAAAATTATCGGAATATTAAGCTCTTTAAGCGTTTCAAGGTAGCGGTTTACGGTGTGTTTTTGAAGCGCGCAGTTCTGCGTTTTAAAATTTACAAAAAGCCTTCTGGAAAGAGAGTCTTTATTATAGCGAAATATTTTTTTTGACGAACATAAAAAAGTGATAAGCCATGTTTTTAAATTTGAGTGCAAATCCAGCAGATAATCAAAATTTTCATGATTTATTTTTTTGACCGTTTTAGAAATATTGGTAAAAGGCCACACTTGAGATATTAGAGGATTATTGGCGATAGCTTTCGCGTATTGGGGTTTTGTAAGCAGAAATACTTCCGCGTTTGGCCATTTGGCTTTAATGTTTTTTATAACGGGAGATATCAATATGATGTCTCCGAGAGAAGACAGCCGCATAATAAGTATTTTAGGATTGGTTTTCATAGAGAATTGCTACCTCTTAATTAGAATTATAGCAAATAGGGGAAAGATAGAAGTCAGAAATCAGAGAGCCGTTAGCCGTGACAGGCAACAAACAGCGTAGATGGGAATGAAATATTTCCTTAACATTGATTTTGTATGATGACCATATAATATTATAATATAAACCGCTCATGGGGCGCAGGGTATTATGGGAAAAATATCAAGAATTTTGACAAAATTAAACTTAAAAGTATTATTGAAATTCCCGTTTTTATTTCTTTTGACAGTATTTGTCTTTTTATCATATAACGGAGTCAATGCCCTTATCAGTTCTCCAATTTATCGCATTTTAATATCGGAAACAACTTCCGTGCCCGCTAATAATCCCAAAATCGGCGGACCATATTCTCTAATGGGAACAAGCGGAAAACTTGGTGGAACATTGCTTCAGGGGGCAAGATACACGGTTAATTTGGGAGTTCTCAATTCATGGCGTCCGCCGCAAGCGGATGTTTCGGGAGCTCATGTTTATCCGAATCCTTGCAGTATGAAAAACGGTTGTATGGGCATTACATTCACAAGACTTACGCTCAGAGCAAAAATAAAGATTTACACTCTTAGCGGAGAATATTTAAAAACCATAGAAAAAGACAGCAATATTGACAGCATTGGCTGGAATCTTAGAACCGCGGCGGGAAAATATGTAGCAAGCGGTTTGTATATTTATATCATTGAAGGAGCAAACTCAAGCAAAAAAGGAAAGATGATTGTCATCAGATAAAAGAATTTCCCTTTTTCTTTACCTCAACCTTTGCCTTAATCTGCAGTTAATTTTTGGAGGAAAGTATGAAAACACTCAAATTTATTTTAATAATTTTATTTTGCCAAACGATTTTATATTCACCGCTTTGCGCGGGTGACATCGCCGCGGATAGCGTTCCGACCGAAATAAATTATCAAGGCCGTCTTGAAAAAGACAATGCTCCGATAACTGGCCCTGTTCATATAACTTTTAGAATTTATAACGCGGTAACAGGCGGTACTGCGATATGGAATAGCGGTGAAATAATTGTTAATGCGGTGCAGGGAATATTCAGCGCTTCAATAGAGCCGCCCTGGTCCGTTTTCTCCGTCAGTGAAGCCAGATATCTTGAAATTCAGATTGAAAGCGATGTTCTTTCGCCCAGAGAGCCTTTTCAAAGCGCGGCATTTTCTCTTGTGGCAAAAAGACTTGAAGACGGAAGCAATATTTCCATTACCAGTATGACGACCACCGGCAATGTGGGCATAGGAACCGCTTCGCCCGATAAAAAATTGGTAATTAATGGCGGAGTAAGAATTTTGACCGATGGTCTTTATTTTCCGGACAGCAGTTTTATGGGCACTGCCGGCGTAGGTTCTCAGGGAAGTATCTCCACTGCCGATGACGCT
>DAOWGR010000093.1 GCA_030637365.1 Elusimicrobiota bacterium | reverse complement strand
TCTCCGCTTTTACCCGATTGTGAAAAAGCCCAAAGAACTTCATTTTTAAAATTCAACGGACGCTTAGCCGTAAAAACACAATGAGGATGAATCAGGTTTGTAATCACGCCGCAATACTCTTCCCATATATATTTGGCAAAAAGAGTGGCATTGCCGCTGCTTCCGCGCCCCGCCAAATAAACCTTTTCGCGTTTTGATTTTAACGCCGACTTTTTAAGCGTATTGGCTTTTCGCGAAAACTCTTCAAGAAGAACGGGAATTTCATTTATATCTTTAAAGGTCAGTGTTTTTTCAACTTTCATAAACTATTTGTTTTTAATTCGCCTTAGTTTTTTAATACTGAGTTCGGCATCTCCCAAATCCATTCCCGTCATTCCAAAATGAGCATGTTCAATGGGCGTATCGGGACAAACATAAGTTCCGCGCCTAACGCCTTTGGGATCTTTTTTAAGGCCCAGCCATATAAGCCACGGAGTCAAATCTGAAAAATCATCGGCAATCAGTTCGGGAGCGTTTCTCATTATCAAATTTTTATCTCCAAATCCGTCAAGCACAATAGCGCTATGATAACCCGCCTCTTTTGCCGCTATAATATCTTTATGAGTATCGCCTATTATATAAATATCTTTCGGCGCAAATTTTTCGCCGCTTAATTTTTCCGCCCTTTTCACGGCTTTTATAAGAACTCGGCTTCTAATATAGGAATCACACCCATAACCTCCGAAGGTAAAAAATTTTAAGAGGCCTGAAGGCTTAAGCTTAAGAAAAGCGCCGTCTTTTATATTGCCTGTTCCAAGACCGATAAAAACATCCCTGTGTTTTGAAAGAAGCAATAAAATTTTATTTATTCCTTTGATTTTTTTATATATCCCTTTTTTTACGGATTTGGCGACTTCCGAAGGCAGAAGCTTCAAATATTCGGCGGTTATGGCATCTATGTCTTTTTTTGAAGGCTTTTTCGCGCAGGCATTGATAAACGCCGCTTCAAAATTTGTTTTATCCGTGCATCCTTGAAGCGAAAAAGTATCGCATATATTTTTTACTTTGAACAATTTTTCAACGGTTTTATTTAAGGCTTTTGTGCCGGCGCCGCCCGCTTTTATCAAAGTTCCGTCAATATCAAAAAGAATAATCTTCATTTTTTAACCTCCGGTAAAAAAGTCTCATGTTGCAAGTCACAGGTCACAAGCATTACAAAAACAAAAAAAATCTCTTACAGCTTCAATTTCCAATAAACAACAACAATGCTTTCATGTTTATACTGCTTTATTTCTGTTGTCTCTGTGTCTTTTAGTTGTTTTTTGCTTCTTGCTTCTGATTTCTTTATGGCAAAGCTACGCTTTGCAGCTACATAATCCCTAATTGATTAAAAAATGCGTCAAATGCATTTTTTATAAACTATTTTTCCTTTTTTAATCGTCATTAAATTCAAATTATCGCCAAAATAATATGAAATCTCTCTATAATCCTCAGCGTCAAAAATCGCCACATCCGCTTGTTTGCCGACTTCAAGAGAACCTGTTTTGTCACTAATATTAAGAGCATAAGCTCCATTTATGGTGGAAGCCGCAATGGATTCTTCGCAAGTCATGCCCATATTGATAGAAGCCAATGATAACACTTCCTGCATATTCAGACACGGAGAAGTGCCGGGATTAAAATCCGTAGCCAAAGCCACCGCCGCGCCCGAATCTATCATTTTTCTGGCATTCGGATATTTGCTTATTCCGAGATAAAAATTGGAAGCGGGAAGAAGAGTTAAAACCATTCCCGTTTCTTTTGCGGCTTTGATATCGCGCGAATCGGCATAATCGCAATGATCCGCGCTTATGGCGCCCGCGCTCGCGCCCGCCGCTATTGCGCCGGAATTTGAAAGCTGTTCTGCGTGAATTTTGCCGATAAGCCCGTATTCTTTGGCTTGCGAAAGATATTTAAAACTTTCCTTGGCGCTAAAATAGCCCTTCTCGCAAAATATATCGGCAAACACGGCAAGTTTTTTTTGAGCTGCAAAAGGCAATATTTCAGCCATTATAAATTCCAAATATTTCTTGGTGTCTTTTTTAAATTCCGGCGGCACGCTGTGAGCGGAAAGAAGAGTTGCCGGCATTTCAAGAGGAGTTTTAAAAGAGGCTTTTTTAAGAACTTGAAGTATTTTTATTTCGGATTTAAAATCAAGGCCATAGCCCGTTTTTACTTCCGCCGTAGTGGTTCCGCATTCAAGAAATTTCTTCGCGCGACCGAGCAATTGCTCTTCCATTTTTTTCGGGCTTTGTTTTCTAACGGCGTTTATGCTTGAAATAATGCCGCCGCCGGAGGCTTTTATTTCCTGATAGGAAGCTCCGCTCACGCGCGATGAAAAATCTTTGAGCCGCGGCTCGGCAAAAACAGCATGAGTATGGCTGTCAACAAACCCGGGCAAAGCCACTCCTCTCATTTTTATATGTTTGGCTTTTTTGGAAATATTATGTTTTTTAATTTCGCGCTCTTTTCCGATAGCCGCGATTTTCCCGCCGTCAATCAATATGGCTCCGCGCTTAATAATATTAATATCGCGCATATCACAGCCGCGCAAAGGAGCATTACTTTTTTTAAAAGTAATTATTTGATCTAAGCCTGTGATTAAAATGGACATAGTTTGTAAATAGCGCGGCAGTATGACAGCGCTACAGTGTGGCAGAGAACAGAAAAAGAAATTTCCTTATTAAATTGTATTTATTGCTTCTTGTTTCTTCTGTATCGCTGCCGCGCTGTTGCCCGTCGCGCTGGTCTTTTCTATCTGTAATTTTCGAATTGTAAAGCTACGCCGAAATCTTCTTCTTTCAATAAGGCCATTACATCCTGCAATACATCTTTTGATTTGGACGAGATTCTTAAAGAATCGCCTTGAATGGATGAATTGGCTTTTATTTTTTTATCTTTTAAAAGCCTGCTTATCATCTTTCCTTTTTCCTGCGGAATTCCCTGCTGAATTTTAACGCTCTGTTTGGCTTGTCCGCCCAAAGCATGCTCAATTTTTCCGGGCTGAAAATTTTTAAGAGGCAATCCCCGTTTGGAAAGTTTTGTCTGCAATACATCATAAAGGGCTTTCACTTTATATTCATCAGCAGACACCAGCTGAATAGTTTCTTCCTTTTTTTTGAATTCAATAGTGGAATTTGTTCCTCTAAAATCATATCTGTTTACAATTTCTTTATTTGCGATACTCACAGCCTCATCAACTGTAGTGTGCTCAACTTTTGAAACAACATCAAAACTATAATCACTTGCCATAACGCCTCCTTTATAAAAATCCTAAACTCTAAATCCCAAACAAATTACAAATTTAAATACCAAAACTTTATAGTTAACTATAAAAATCCTAAACTCTAAATCCTAAATCCCAAACAAATTCTAAATTCAAATATTTAAACTTTTTAGTGACAATCATTTGCTTTTCTCCAATATTGAACCAAATATTTTTGTAAGCTCCAAAGCTTCTTGAATTAATAATTCCTTTTCATTTACAAATTCTTTTTCCGGAACCGCCAATCGCAACCAATATCTGCTTTCTTTTGCTTCTTTTCGGCAAATCCGTATTCTCATCAAAAAATCTTTTTTGCCAAGTGACTCGTTAGCTTCTATATAGTTCGCGCCAACAGAACCTCCGGCTCTCACAAGCTGTTTGGCATTTTCAATATTTGATATTGTTTTGGACAAACTATTGGCATAATGATTTACCCTTTGAGCAAAAGCAAAAGTTCTATCCTCCAAATCATATTGTTTTGATTTTTGTGATTGATTAGGATTTAGAATTTGGGATTTAGGGTTTTTCATTTCATCATTGGTATTTTTATATTCTTTTCTTTCGCGAAATTAATAGCTTTATCATAACCCGCGTCAACATGCCTTAAAACGCCGGTAGCG
The DNA here is from genome assembly GCA_030637365.1 of Elusimicrobiota bacterium. Lineage (GTDB taxonomy): Bacteria > Elusimicrobiota > Elusimicrobia > Elusimicrobiales > UBA9959 > JAKLQJ01. Next base: position 44 of record DAOWGR010000093.1, on the reverse strand, counting down.
GGATCATTGGACAAAACCCTTTCAATTCTTTTATCCATTTCTTT
>DAOWGR010000074.1 GCA_030637365.1 Elusimicrobiota bacterium | reverse complement strand
CAAGCAGTTTATTCAAGTGTGTTTCGGTGGATATGAGGCCGCCGAATTTAACAAGGAGATCCAGTCTTTTTTCAAGTTCTTCCGTTCGGGTCAGTGTCATTGTATTGCCATTATCTTATCATTATTTATAAGTTATTGCGAAGTTCAATTTCGCCGCTTATTTCGTCAATTTGTCTATAAAGACGCTGAAGTGCTCAACTTTGGCCGTTGGATAATGTTGTTTAAGCCCTTTATCTATTTGCATTAAGCAAGACGAAGCGCCGGCAATTACGGTTTCAGCCTGCGCGCAGGCTATGTTTTTTATTTTTCTGCGAAGTATTTCATCTGAAAGATGTTCTTGAGTAAAAGCGAAAGCGCCCGCTCCTCCGCAGCACCAATCACTTTCATTAAGTTCCACGAATTTATCGCCTATAAGTTTTTTTAAAATTTCTCTCGGCTCTTGCCGTATATTTTGTCCATGGAGCGCTTTGCAAGAGTCATGATATGTAACTTTTCCCAATCGCGATTCATGGAGTTTTTCAGCGGAAAATTCTTGCACTTGAAATTTGGGCGCGAGTTCCAGAATGTCTTTTATGTTTTCAGCGAAATCTTTGGCTCTTGGCCTCCAGTCTTTGTTATCCGTAAAAAGCTGTTCATAAGTTTTCATGAAAGCCACGCAGGATGAACAATCTCCCACTATAATAAAATCCCCGAATTTTTTTTTGTGTTTTTCAAAAAGAATTATGTTTTTTTTGGCGAATTTTTTAGCGTCTTCAAGTTTGCCGTAATTATAAGCGATGAGTCCGCAACAAAAATTATTTAAAAATATGCCTTTGCCGAGAAATCTTTTAAGCAGATTTATCGTTGAAAGCCCCACTTCGGGATAAATATAATTTGGCCCGCATGGCGCGAAATAAGCCCACGCTATATTTGCCTTTTCTTTTTCGAGAGTCTTATGATTTAAGTCGGAATCTTTTTTTAAATAATCGTTTAAAAATTTGAGGGGGGGATTATCAAGGGCTTTTTGAGCTTTTTTTATCGCCGGCATGCCCAAAACACTGTAAATTCCGAGTTTGCCCGCAAGGCGCGCGAAACCGATTCGTTTCAGGAGAAATCCCAGTTTCATCCATAAAGCCAAAAATCTCGGGTGATTCAGCAACATGTTCATGCCGAATTTTACGCTGAAATTATCGGAATAGTTTTTAATGCCTCGTCTCGCTTCAAGAACATGTTCCGGCGTTTGCACTTTGGCGTAACAAGCGGACTGGCATGCTCCGCATAAAAGACAAGAGAATACCGATTCTGACGCGTCTTCGGGGTTTTCAATTTTTCCGGTCATAGCCATTTTTATTATTTGATTGCGTCCGCGCGCCGAAATGCTTTCTCTGCCGGTTAACATATAAGTCGGACAAGCGGTTTCGCAGTATCCGCAGCGATTGCATTGCGAAAGAGAATCATAAAGTTTTTTTTCGCCCAAATCGGTAATTAATGACGGAAGATGTTCGCCGGCGCGCTTATAACTGTAAAGATGGTTATAGTCATAAAAAGTGTCGGCTTGATCCTGGGGATAATCTGAAACCGAGTCTATTTTTACGAATTCCTTTTCTTGAGTTTCCAAGGTTAAATCGTCTTTATTTTTATCGTTATTATCCATATATGTTTTTAGTTTTTAAATTTTGAACTTTTTATTCGTTTTTGTCTTGCCCGGAGAGATTAAAAAGATCATTTTGTTTGCGAAGCTTGCTGAGCGCGTAGTCTTTTAAAGAAGACGGGTCTTTTCCTCCGATTGCGGGTTCCTTTGTATTATCGTCATATAGCCATGAATTAAATAAATTTTTCGGGTCAAAAACTTTTTTTAATCGTTTAGAGTATTTTCCGGGCTTGAAATTTGAAAGAATGGAATTTTTTTTAATCATACTCGGACATTTTATTTGAGCATCTTTAAAACGATTTTTAAAATCCAGTTTTATGGTCGCGTTTAAAATTATTCCATAAGCTCCCATTGATCCTATAAAAAGTTTTGCCACATCATAACCCGCCACATTTTTCAATGTTTTTCCGCCGAATGAATGAATTTCTCCGTTTGATGTCATTATATCCAGGCCGAGCAGAATGTCTTTAATGCCGTTGAAATAATTATTCGCTATTAAACCTCCGAGCGTTCCTTTATAATCGGGCAGGGCGGGATATAATTTTGAAGTTTTCAACAATTCCTTTAGGCGGCTTATTTTTATTCCGGCCTGCGCTTTTACAGTGAAATTCTCTTTATCAAGATCCAGTATTTCGCGCAAGCCGTCCACCTTTAAAATATTGAGCTCGGTTTTCAGGTTTTCATCCGAATTGCTGTTGCTTCCAACCAGAACGCTTTTTAGTCCTTCGCGGTTTTTGGTTTTCACTTCGTTTAAAAGCTCGGTTAAAATTTTATCGTCCGTTGAACGGTTTTTTGAAAATATGGCGTTTCTGCTGTCAAGGGACACGGGAATTATTTTATCCGGATTGGAAAGATTATCGGGGTCAAAACTTTTTTTGATTTTTTGAAAAAGTTCTAAAGTTGCGGTGGGATACAGCCAGTTCATTGCCACTCGTTTTTCAATTCCTATGCCGTGCTCTCCGGATATCGAGCCGCCCAAATCTATGCATGTCTTAAGGATTTCATAGCCCGCTTTTTTTACAATTTTGACTTCCTTAATATCTCTTTCGTCAAAAATGATATTGGGATGTATATTCCCGTCGCCGGCATGAAACAGAATGCTTGCTTTTAGGTTATATCCGTTAATTATGGCTTTTATTTTTTTAAGCGCTTCGGGAAGTTTGGGGCGGGGAACCACTCCGTCTTCAACCAAAACATTGGGAGCGAGTCTCGCCATAGCGGGATAAGCCCCTTTTCTAAGAGCCCAAAGAGCCTCTCTTTCGATTTCATTATCCGCTTTTTTGAAAAAATTGGAAAAACAATCATCGCAGATTTGCTTTATTTGTTTAATCTCTTTATTAAGCAGGTCTTCATTGCCGGAGTCCAATTCTATAATGAGCATGGCGTTGCTTTCACTGGGATAAGGGTTTTTTATGATGTTTTCCGACGCGTCAACGCAGGTTTTGTCCATTGCTTCAAGAGCTCTCGGCATTATGCCGGCTTCTATGATTTTAGTTGCCGCGTTTATGGAATCTTCAATTGTGAGAAAAGCCGCCGTGCATGTTTTAATTGCCGGGGGGTTTGGGATTATTTTGAGCCAAGCTTTTATAGCGATGCCAAGAGTTCCTTCAGAGCCGATAAATAAACTCATCAAATCGGGGCCGATATCATTTTCGCTTAAAGTGATTTCATCTCCTTGCGGAGTTATAATGTTCAGTTTGGAGATATTGTTTGAGGTGACGCCGTATTTCAGGCATTGCGGTCCTCCCGCGTTTTCTCCTATATTGCCGCCTATCGTGCATACTTTCTAGCTCGCGGGGTCCGTCGTGTAAAAATAGCCGAATTTATCAAGTTCTTTTTGAAGATTGATATTCACCACTCCCGGCTCCACAACGGCAATATTATTTGTCGTGTCAATTTGATAAATCTTATTAAGACGCGATAAATTTAATATCACGCCGCTTTTAAGAGGGATTGTTCCTCCCGAGAGATTTGTTCCGGCAAGTCTCGGAAGAAAAGGTATGCGGGCCTGGTATAAGATTTTAATGACGGGAGCTATGAGCCGAATATTGTCAAAGCTTATAACCGCTTCGGGAGCGGCTTTTGAAATGCCCGCGTCATAAGAATAGGCCATTAACTCAATATCATCGCAACGGATATTGTTTTTTCCGATTAAACGGGCTATTTTTTCTTTAACCGCGAGGAATTGATTTTTTTTAAACATAAATTAACAACAGGGTATGTGGGTCAGGGATTAGGGTATAGAGTATTAAGGAGATTCTGTTGTTTTTACTCTATACGCTATTCTTTTATATCTGTTTTTAATATTTTTTAATTCAATTTAGTCTATTTACAGCTCACTGCTTTCGGCTTTCTGATTTCTATTTTTTGTTCCATCGGCTTTAATTTTGCCGTAAAGTGAGTAAGCACTTTCGGAGCTTGGACTATTTCAAGTCCTTTTATGTCTTTCTTATGCTTGGCAATTTTTTTAAAAACTTCTATCACATAGTCTATATGGCTTTGCGTATAGACTCTTCTCGGGATGGCAAGCCGCACAAGTTCCATATCGGCCGGCAGAAAATCTCCTTTCTTATCTCTTCTGCCGAACATAAGAGTGCCTATTTCCACCGTTCTTATTCCGCCTATAAGATAAAGCTGGCAGGCCAAGGATTGAGCGGGAAAATTTTTCGCTTTTATATGCGGCAGGAATTTTTTCGCGTTTACATATACGCCGTGTCCGCCGGTGGGCCGTATTATCGGAATGCCGCATTTAAGCAGGCCGTTTCCGAGATATTCGGTGGAACTTATTCTGTATTGCAGATATTTTTCGTCTAAAATTTCTTTCAATCCTATCGCTATCGCTTCCAAATCTCTTCCCGCGAGTCCCCCATAAGTTCTAAAGCCTTCGGTTAAAATAAGTATTTGCCGCGCTTTTTCCGACCAGCCGGCATTATTCATGGCTATAAAGCCGCCGATATTGGCAAAGGCGTCTTTTTTCGCGCTCATAATGGCGCCGTCCGCCGTGTCAAACATTTCTTGAGCTATTTTTTTAATCGGCATTTTTGAAAATCCTTTTTCGCGCAGTTTTATGAAATAGGCGTTTTCGGCAAAGCGCGCGCAATCAAGAAACATCGGTATATTGTGTTTTCTGCAAACGCTTTGGGCGGCTTTAAGATTTTCCATTGATACCGGTTGTCCGCCGAGAGAATTATTGGTTACCGTCATTATGCAAAGGGGAATGTTTTTTGCGCCGGTTTTTTTTATGAATTTATTCAGAGCGTCAATATCCATATTTCCTTTAAACGGAGCCGGTTTGTCAAAATCCAATCCTGATTTTACCGGTAAATCAACTGCTGTGGCGCCGGATGATTCCACATTCGCTCTTGTGGTGTCAAAATGAGAATTTGAAACGACATATTTTCCTTTTCCGCCTATTAAAGACATTAAAATTTTTTCTCCCGCTCTGCCTTGATGCACGGGTATGACTTCCTGATAGCCGGTAAGATCTTTTATTGTATCTTCAAAATTATGATAGCTTCGGGCTCCGGCGTAGGATTCATCGCCGGTCATAATGCCGCCCCATTGCATGGCGCTCATCGCGCCCGTTCCGCTATCGGTTAAAAGGTCCACCATTATTTTATCAGCCTTGATATTGAATAAATTATAATGAGCCTGTTTAAGCACAAGCGCGCGTTCTGCATCTGTGGTAAAGCCCAGGGGTTCAACACTTTTTATTCTGAACGGTTCTATTATTGTTTTCCATTTCCACATTGTTTTTTCCTCCAAAAAAACGCGCTTGGCGCGTTTTAGCCACATGTCACGATTATTCCAATCTTCAGATTCTCTATTCTGCCACACTGCCGCGCTGTTGCCTGTCGCGCTACTTTAGAATTATCATCATCAAAACAAAATAGACAATCATCATTATTATTCCAAAAGGAAGCGCGGTGCGGGCCCATTGTCCGCTTTTGATGTCTAATTTTGACGCGCTTACTATATTGGGAATATTGCCGGGAATCAGCATGCCGCCGGCAAGAAGAAGTCCCATAAGCAGAAAAGTTATTTGATTTAAGCCCATGCTCGGAACAATTTCAGCCGCCGCGAGCGTGGCATTGTCCAAAATGGCGGATATTGAATTTACCCAGTAAAGTATATGGTCGGGAATTTTGGTTATATAGGCTTCGGTGATGGGGGTAAGGCCCGCGCCGAGAAATATCAGCGCCATTACAAAAGCGTAAATTTTAAACGCTCTGAAGATTATGGTTTTATTTGTTTCAATGGAATCTTCGCCTAAGGATTCTCCGTCTTTAACGATTCTTCCTCCGACGCTTAAAGTAGCCATTATCGCCGAAACGATTACTCCCGGAACAATCCAAATTCCCATATTTCTTAATAGAAAGAAAAAATCCGCGTTATGCGGAGGCCCTTTTAATTTGGCTATCGCTATGGTTGAAAGCGGTTCTCCTATCGGAGTTAAAGCCGCGCCCAATCCTATGGCAAAACACGCGTAAACCACGGTTTTTATTTCCGCTTTTTTTTCAAATTTCAATATGCTTATTATTTCGGCGAGAATAAGAGCTGAAATAATGGCGGTTAGAATGCTGGAGCCAAGACCAAGAAACATTACTATTAAAAACATTGAGAGTTTGATTCCAAATTTAGCTATTATCCAATTAAGCCAGTTTTTAAGATATTTCCTTACGCTTTTGAAAATAAAGCCTATGATGAGGACCGCGAGGCTTATCATTATGGGTTCATGCAGAGCTTCCAGTAGAAGATGAGAGCTCCACATTTCCGATATTGTTACCGCCGATACGCCCATAATAAAAAGGAATATTTCAAGTTCTTCTTCTATTTTTTTGACGGAAAATGGCAATATGAGTGTTAAAGTTACGACTATGGCGAGTCCTATAATGATAGTATAGCTAAGAGGTTCCATTTTTTCTCCCGTTCAGCGATGTGATATTACCATTCTAATATTTTTTTATTGATATATAAACAGTAATTTATTTTAATTACATATAAGATGAAGGAATTAAAAAAACCCATAGGCTTATTTCTGTCCGGTGGCGGCGCGTTCGGAAGCTGGCAAGCCGGAGTGCTTAAGGAGCTTGTTAAAGCGCGAATAGAATTTGACGCCATAGCCGGTTTTAGCATAGGCGCTCTTAACGGAGCCGCGTATTGTTTCGGCAAGGTAAGCGAGCTTGAAAGTTTATGGCGCGGGATTAAAACCGATAAAATTCTCCGCATCAGCCCCAAGTATAATCATATGCCGCTTGAGCTTTTTAAGCATCATTCGGATAATCTTCTTTCCAAAATAGGCTTTGAGCTTTCAAATCATTTGGCAAAAATCACATTATATTCAAGTAAGCCGATTCGCAAATTTATGAGCGAGTGGTTTAGGGAGGAAACTTCAAAATTTGTCAGGCCCATTCCTTTATATATTATCAGCCATTGTGTGGAAAGAAAACTTCCTTATGTGGCTAAATTTGACGGTAATATGAATAATCCGAACATATCTTTTATGGACGCTTTGGTAGCGAGTTGTTCAATACCGGCCGTGTTTCCTCCCGTAAAAATAATGGAAGGCAATCAAAAAATTCATTTGGTGGACGGCGGAGTTATAGGAATAGCCGATATAAGTCTGAAAATATTTGAAGGCTGCAAAACCATAATATTCATAAGCAATTCCCGCGATGATGACATGGATTTTAAATCCGGCGGCATTGCCGGACTTTTTGAGGGCAAAGCCAGAAGGATTCTGCTTAAGCATGTTAAAAGCATTTATAATTCGCGGATTTTTGTCAAATCAAAACCCGATGTTTATTTTATAAGCCCTCCCGAAAGTTTAAATATGGGCATATTGGATTTTGACGGCGAAAAATGCGGAAGGGCTTTTGATATAGGAACCAAAGAAGCCATTCGCCTTCTTAATGAATAAGAAGGCGGCGCGGAAGAGCGAAAGTAACAGCAAAAAGTAAAAAGGGTCTTAGGGTCAAGGAGTCTAAGAGTCTTGGAGTCATAAGGTTAGTGGAAAATTTGTTTGCTGTTACTGGTGACCTGTGACTTGAGACATGTGACTTCTATCGGAGATAGATGTGTTTGAATTAACTCCTTTTAATTTTATTATCATAGCGGGTTTCGGTTTTTGCATAGGAATAATGGGTTCCGTATTGGGAATAGGCGGCGGCGCTTTTATGGTGCCGTTTTTTGTGCTTTGTTTTAAAATTCCAATACATAATGCCATAGCGATTTCTTTGGTCGCGATTGTGGCGCTTTCAAGTTCGGTGGCTTCAATAAATGTTGAAAAAGGGATTGCCAATATGCGTCTTGGAATAATATTGGAAATGCTTATGGTGGCGGGGTCCATAACGGGAGCTTTGATATTATTTGAGCTTGATGAAAGAGTGGCGCGCGCCATTTTCGGTTGCATTCTTTTTCCTGTTTCTTTTTTAATGCTTTTAAAAACGCGGAAGGTTTCGGCAAAAAAAGATGAGGAATTAATTTGCCCGCCGGAAAAATTTGAGAGAGCTTTAAGCGGAGGGTTTTATGATTCGTCAATATCCAAAAACATCAAATATTCCGTTAAAAATATTTTGCCGGCTTCTTTAATTTCTTTTTTCGGCGGTTCTTTAGCCGGCTTGTTTGGAATAGGGGGCGGCATTGTGCAGGTTCCTTTAATGAATCTTGTTTGCGGATTGCCGATGAAAGCGGCGGCGGCGACCAGTAATTTTATGATAGGCGTAAGCGCTTGCGCGAGCGCTTTTATATTTTTCAGAAGAGGGCTTGTAATAAATGAAATCGCCGGCGCGATTGTCATCGGAGTTGTCTTTGGGGCTTTGACGGGTATTCGCGTTTTGCATAAATCCAAATCAAATAAAATACAGGCGGTATTCGCGATATTGCTTTTTATGATAGGGATAAAAATGCTGATGGGGTAGGAAACAGAAAAGTGATTAAGAAACAGCAAGGAATGAAATATTGGAATAATAAAGGAGTCTCAACAGTAAAAAAACTGTTTACTGCCGCGCCGCAGCACTGTCGCGCTGCCGCGCTAATTTATGAATAAAGATATGGAAATAAGATCATGGGTAAGACAAGCGCTTCAGATTTGCGTGAGCGCGGGTTTGTTTTTTTTAATTATGGGCATTATGTTTAAGTTTTCTCATTCTTCTCACGCAGACAGGTTTTTTATGGCCGGAATAGCGGCCCTGCTGATTGCTCCGGTTATCAGGGTTATAATGATGATTTACGGTTACGCGCGAAGCGGCGAATATAAATTTTCGTTTTTGAGTTTTACGGTTCTTTTATTGCTTTTAACCGCTCTCATTTTATAGATTCGCGCGGATAAAATTGTTAAGCAATCTCATATAAAAACATAACGCGGCAAATAAAGCGTTATGGCTTTTTTTGCCGCGTCTTTTAATATAAAAAGTTTGCTCAGCTTTGATTAAAGATTCGGATTACTTTGTAAAGTGCCACGGCAGAGAATTGTATTTTGTAAACTTCACCGTGCATTCATGAATGGAGCCGTCGCCTATTCTCGCCACTTGCTCCAAAGTGCCTGCTTTATAAATGAATCCGCATCTGGTGTCGCCGGCATGATACAAATACATTGTGT